>JAHFJB010000005.1 GCA_023246135.1 Candidatus Parcubacteria bacterium | reverse complement strand
CATTGACGAAGCTGGTCGCGGACCTCTGGCCGGGCCAATTGTCGCCGCCGCAGTATTAAGTGTTGGCACTAAAAAACAAAGTAAGATTTTGGCCGGCGTTCGCGATTCCAAAAAAATGATGGCCAGTGATCGCGATTGTTTTTTTGATTTGCTAGTCAATAATTTTGTTTATGCTATAGCGGAATTGGATAATAATTTTATTGATCGTTATGGTATTCAAGTGGCTAATATTTTATTAGTCAAGGAATTGCTGGATAAATTAAAAAAACAGATAAAGCCAGTTGATATTATCCGGGCCGATTATATTGGGGGAGCAGATAAATATTTCCGAGAAGAAAAAGTTAGCTTTCATAAGCACGGTGATGATATTTTTAAAGAAATATCAGCTGCTTCTATTATTGCCAAAGTTTATCGTGATCGTCTGATGCTGGATTTTGGTAAGGAGTATCCGCAGTATGATTTTGGTCAGCACAAGGGCTATGGTACTAAACTTCACATAGCTAATATAAAAAAATACGGGCCTTGCCCGCTTCATAGAATTAGTTTTCTCAAAAATTTATAAAAAAGAATCAAGCCCTGCACCAGAGCCACGCGAGGTGGTTAGTGTAGGGCCTGTTGTCGTCGGCGCCGAACTGGTCGTTCAGCGACACAAGTCGAGGAGACGATCGATGATGGGGTTCTGGCTGACCCGCCTGATCAGATCAAGCTGGTCAAGCTCAAGCATGTGGTTGAGATACGGGATGACCACAGCCACTGCTTCGTTGAGGCGTGTGTCTCTCTGTCCCCAGTAGGACAAGAGTAGGGATTGGTCGAGCCGCACAGCGCCGTTGAAGAGAAGACCATAGCAGCCGAGCTCCTCGGGCGTAAATGAGCGGAGAGTTGGGAACTCCTCTATAGCCCTGATGTATTCGGCGAGCGTGAGAGCATTCTCCATAGACCTGTTCATGTGGTCTATGGCTAACTCCTGCAACTCTTCAGTGGAGAGCAGACTGAGATTGGCGTGGAGGACCACAAACCTCTGAGGATACAGATAGAGGCACAGTGACCCCCTGACACCATTAGGTTTTGGTCCAGACCATTCGGGCAGGCTAGTTGCCTGATTGATCACGGAAGCAGACATCTTGATGATTCTCAAGGCCACGCCAAGGGGATTCATGTTTTGAACGGTCAGCATGATCAGCACCTCTTCTTTCGACATCGGGTGAATAGCGACACTGCCATTTAAGGTAGACTATGAGATCGGAACATTTTACGCTAATAGCTTAGGTATTTACTAATTGGTTGTCAAGATAAATTAGGGGGCTTGACAGCTATTTTTATGGTGCTAATATAAAGGGGCTTATTATAAGCCGTCGTATATTATATAGACGGCTATAATGATTAAATCCTATGTTAGCTAGGTTTTTTGAAGAAAAGCCCAAGGTAAAAAAGTAAGCTACATAATAAATAGCCTGATTTTTGTTGTTGTTTTACATAAAGCAAAAATCCCCCCGAAGGAGGACTTTTGCGAAGAAAAGCGATTTTGAGAGCTAATTTTTGGTTAGCCTCATTTGATAGAATAAGATAAAAATCTTATTTTGTCAATCATGTACAATCCTGTAAGAAGCCCGCCCCGCCAAAGGCGGGGCGGCTCAAGGGTTAGTTTTAATAAGTGAGCAGCTCTTTACTTAGAAAGTAAAGAGGGCAAAGAAAGGAAAGCGATTATGGATCTAAACAAAGTAAGTCTGATTGGTAATCTGACCGATGACCCTAAGACCAAGTCTTTGGCATCAGGACAGATTTTGGCCAATTTTAGTCTGGCGACCAATTATTATTGGCGCGATGTTGAGACTAAAGAAAAAAAGAGTAGAGCTGATTTTCATCGGCTAGTAGCCTGGGGTCACTTGGCTGATATAATCAACACTTATTTAAAGAAAGGTTCTAAAATATTTGTTGAGGGTCGTTTGCAAAATCGGACCTGGGAAGATAAGGACAAAAAGAAACATTATATGACGGAGATTGTTGTCTCGGATCTTATCATGCTTGGTGGTAGTAGTAAAAAAGAAGTAAAGGGCGATGAAAACGCCAAGGAAGAAGTCGACACCGAAGAAATACAGATTGAGGAAGCTTAAGTAGTTTTTTGTTTTAACGAAGGTCTGGAGTTCGCCTGTACCTTCAGGCCTTCTTTAAGATAATAAATTGAAGCAAAAAATATGAGAAGAAAAGCGACGAGTATTTTTATTTTATTTTCACTTTTTTTGGGTATTAGTATTTATCCTGTCCAAGCACAAACTAGCGATTTGGTCATTTCGGAAATTATGTATGATTTGTCTGGGAGTGACAGCGATAGGGAATGGGTGGAAATTTATAACAGTGGTTCTGAGCTGGTTGAGGTGCTGACCGGCTCTAGTCGTAGCGCTTGGCGATTTTTTGACGGCTCTAATCATACTTTGAATTTGGTTCAAGGTACTACTACGATTTCTAGTGGGGAATTTTTTATTTTGGCTGACGATGGCGCTAATTTTTTGTTGGAGCACCCAGGGCTGACAGCCACAGTTTTTGATACAGTGATGAGCCTTAACAATTCCAGTTCTACAGTAGCTATAAGTTTTGATGGTGGCATGACGCAGGGCATACAAGCTGGCTATGATTCAGCTTGGGGTGGAGCCGGCACTGGTTATAGTTTGGAAAAAATAAATTTGAGCCAAGAGTCTAGTCAAAGCAATTGGCAGGAGAGTGGAGTTATGGGTGGTACGCCGGGGTTGGCCAACAGTAGCGGGCATGGCGTAGAGCCGCCACCAGATACTGGAGGGGGTGATGATGGTGGAGGCGATGATCAAACACCGCCAGATAATCCAGCGCCAAGTGGTGGTGGCACGCGGCAGGTTGACAGCCAATTGTCTTGGTCAAAAATTATTATTTCTGAATTTTTGCCTAACCCCAAAGGTAGCGATGAGCATGAATGGATTGAATTGTATAACTCCGGCATTGAATCAGTGGATTTAACAAGCTTTGCTCTACAGGATAACTCTACTCATGTCTTTACCCTGGCCGACGATATTGGCATTAACATTGTTTTGATGCCGGGCACTTATTTGGTTTTGGACAAAAGTATAACCGGTATTTCTCTCAATAATACTGGCGGTGATGCAGTTAAATTGTATAGCCCCATTGGAGAACTTTTGGAGAAAATAGACTATAGTGATACTGCTCCTGAAGATAAGAGCTTTGCCAGAGATGTGAGTAGTTTTTCTTGGACAGCCAAGCTGACACCAGGCCAAACCAATATTTTTGTGGCTAATGAAGCACCGCAATCCAAGATTGATATTGAGGCCGAGGAGTTGGTAGTTGGCAAAAAAATTATTTTTTCTGGAGCCAGTAGCAGTGATCCAGAAGAAGGAAAATTAAAGTATATTTGGGATTTTGGTGATGAAACTACTGGCGATGAGATAACGGAAAATCATACTTATGAATCGGCCGGCAGTTTTTTGGTAAAACTCAAAGTCAGCGATCCAGTTGGGGCTATTGGTGAGACTAGTCAAATTTTAGAAATAAAGGAAACGGTAAAAGACATAAAATTAGCTGACGTGGCACCAATTGATTTTAAAATATCCGATTTAATTATTTCTGAATTTTTACCCAATCCTCAAGGCAGTGATGAAGGCGAGTGGATTGAGCTCTACAATGCTAGTGATAAAGAAATAAATTTGTCTGGCTGGCAACTGGATGATGCTGAGGGAGGCAGTCGGCCTTTTGTTTTTGATAAAGATATAAAAATCATGCCCCAAGATTTTTTGGTTATAGGCCGCGAGCAAAGTAAATTGACTCTAAATAACACCAATGACAGCGTGAGGCTGCTCACGCCTTTGGGCGAGGTCTGGCAAGAAGTAGTTTATGAAAAAATTCCTGAGGCAAGTTCTTATGCTTGGGACAAGGAAAATGGTGAATGGTTTGTCAGTTCAGCACCCACTCCAGGGCAAATAAATGCGGCAGTGACAGAAGCAGCGGCCAGTGAAACAGAATCAGTCTATCAAGTGGCGGCTACCAAAGATTTAGAAAAAAATGAAAGCATCGTAGCCCAGGGTTTAGTTTTAAATAGTCCGCAGGCTAGCGATACTAGTTTGTATTTGGCTGATTATACCAATGGTCAGGCCGATTATCAAAATTTGTTGGAAGTATATAACTCAGCCAAAGACTGGCCAGCTATAAAAATTGGCGAAGTTGTGACCGCTAAAGGTAAAATATCCAAAACAGGTATTATTCCTCGCTTGAAAATAAAAAGCTTAGAAGATTTATTGGTGGATGCAGTGGCAGCTCAATTTAATTGGCCAGAGGCAATTGAAATTGATAATCTTGACCAAGAGATGGTCGGCTCTTTTGTAGCAGTCAAAGGTATAATTACTAAAAAATCAGGTAAGAGTATTTATTTGGCTGCCAGCCAAGAGGATGAGTCACAACTAAAAGTATTCGTCTCGCCAGGTTTAAAAGATTTGGATATAAAAAAAGGCCAAGAATTACTTACGGCCGGTGTTTTGACCAGTGTTGATAATAGTTTAAAGCTTTTGGTTTTTGATCAAAAGGATGTGCTGTTGTCAAAAGCTGTCTTAGGAGAGAAAGTAGAAACAGAAAACACTACCGAAAGTAAGTCAAGCGGCACTAATTTCATATTAGGCAGCAATAGGTCAGCGGTGGTTAAAAAGATATTATTATCTTTAGGCGGAGTTTTAGTGTTAATATTAGTTGGCTATATAGCTAATAAAAAAAGGCAGCGTTTAAGCAGCTAGCCTTGACAATGTCTGATTCTTATACTATTATACTAGTATAATAGTATGAATAAGTATTTAAATAATTTAGCCAAGTATCTGGCTACTCTGAAGAGCGAGAAGGAAATAGAGGATTTCCTAGTAGCGCTCTTTACGACACAAGAACTGGAGCATATACCCAAGCGACTGGAAATAATTCGTTTGCTTAAAAAAAGCACACCACAACACCTGATAGCTAGAAAATTAGGCATGGGCATTGCTACAGTGACGCGTGGCTCTCGGGAATTAAAGATTAATCACTTTAAAGATGTTTAAGGTTTATTACAACAATTTAAATTGGTGGAAGGATTTTAAAGGCTGGCGCAGTTTGTAATTTTTGTTTATAAAAAATTATGACGACCGCCAGCTTGAGGCGGTTTTTTAATTATTTAAATTTTATACTTATGAATAAATATGATATTGACCCTGATAAGAATGGATTTTTTGGCGAGTATGGCGGGCAAATAATTCCGCCGGAGCTAAAACCGATTTTTGATGAGATTAATGATTTTTATAGTCAGATGAAAAATGACAAAAGTTTTCAGGATGAACTAAGTTATTTATTAAAACATTATGTCGGTCGGCCTAGCCCTATTTATTATGCCCAGAAGCTTAGTGAAAAATATGGTGGGGCTCAGATTTATTTTAAGCGGGAAGATCTCAACCACACGGGCGCTCATAAGATAAACCATACTTTAGGCGAAGCTCTGATTGCCAAACGTATGGGTAAGAAAAAACTTTTGGCAGAGACCGGTGCTGGTCAGCATGGTGTGGCTTTAGCGACAGCGGCGGCTGTAGTTGGCCTGCCTTGTGAGATTCATATGGGAGAAATTGATATTGCCAAGCAAGCGCCCAATGTCACTCGCATGAAAATTTTGGGAGCCAAAGTAGTGCCGGTAAAGATGGGTACGCGGTCACTTAAAGATGCCGTTGATAGCGCTTTTAATGAATTTGTAAAAGATCCGGCCAATACTTTTTTTGGCATTGGCTCAGTGGTAGGGCCACATCCTTTTCCTATGATGGTTAGAGATTTTCAACGCATTGTCGGCATTGAAGCCAGGCAGCAATTTAAAGAGTTGGTTGGTAAAAACCCAGATAATTTAGTGGCTTGTGTGGGTGGTGGCTCTAATGCTATTGGTTTATTTTCGGCTTTTTTGGAAGATGAGGGTATTGATATTTATGGCGTTGAGCCGAGTGGCCGAGGCTTGGATCTGGGTGAGCATGCCGCTACTTTGACCTTAGGAAAACCCGGCAATATTCATGGTATGCACACTTATCTTTTGCAGGATGATAAGGGCGAGGCCCAACCAGTTTATTCCATTGCTTCAGGTTTGGATTATCCGGGTGTTGGCCCGCAGCATAGTTTTTTAAAAGATATTAAGAGAATTAAGTACGAACTTATAAATGATGAAGAATGTTTGGCGGCTTTTATGGAGTTGTCAAAACTAGAAGGTATAATTCCGGCTTTGGAGAGTGCGCACGCTGTTGCTTTTGCTATAAAATTGGCCACTAAATTACCGAAAGACAAAACTATTTTGGTAAATTTGTCAGGGCGAGGCGATAAAGATATTGATTTTGTAGTTGAGAAAATAGGTAAAATTTGAAGAACAAAAAATCCCGCCAAAACGGGACGGAGTCGATGGTGGGCATAAGAGGACTCGAACCTCTGACCTCTACAATGTCAATGTAGCGCTCTAACCAGCTGAGCTATATGCCCTTATTTAATTTCGTATAAATATATAGTTGGCCGATTTAATACTTTGTCAATTTGCGTTGGCTCCCAACCGTCTATTGGCCAGACATAGGCAATTACTTTGGCGCCAGGTTTTAATTCTTTGTTTAATTTATTTTTTAACTTGGGATAAATCCTAGGTATCAAGAAAAAGAATACTATATCAGCTCTACTTAAATCAACTAGCCAGAAATCTCTGAATTTTATTTTTACTTTTTCTTTAGAAAATATCTGACGGATTTTGGCGACGATATATGGTAAGACGGAAATTTCAAAGCCCTCGGCTTGAGCACCGGCCTTGGCAGCGGCTAGAATCATTTTGCCATCGCCACAGCCTAGGTCATAGAACTTTTGGCCCGGCTTGATTTGAGCTAAATTCAGGACCCTTATTAAATCTTTGGACCACATCGGCACCCAAGAAATTGCCCGTACTACTGAGTAGAAGAAAGTGATGAGTATTAAAAAGATCAATATGAGCAGTAGTATATATATAAAGTGTAGCGGTGAGGTCATTGAATATTACGATGAAAAATTAAGGCGAGTTGAATGGTGCCGGGGAGAGGACTTGAACCTCCATACTCTTGCGAGTACCAGCTCCTAAGGCTGGCGTGTATACCAATTTCACCACCCCGGCCCGTTTAGTCAGTGAGACTAGTAAAATAACGTCTATATTTATACCTAAAATTTGAAAAAATGTCAAAGCTTTATAAAGATAGAACCCGCCGCCGCGTTTGATCGCGTTAGACGCGATGACGCAGCGGCGGGCCTCGCCAGGGCCAGAGAACCTGAGCCCGGTTCACCAGCCTTTTCCTGCAACGACCCCCTTTTTTTCTCTGCCGGTACTGCAGAACAGTTCAATCATCAATGCCAGCACCAGAGCGCCGGCAAAAATTAGCGGTCCGACCATATTCATTTCGATCTTGTACGCCAGTAAGTCCCACGTAGCCTGCCAGCGAGTCTGGCCGACTTTGACCGCCCACACTAGGAAGGTGAGGTTGAGGAGAAGCAGTAAAGCACCTCCGCCAATGAAGTAGGGCATGAGGCTGTAGGGCAAGACATGGCAGGCTGCGAGAGAAATGCCGAGGCAGGTGATAGCCGCGATGCTGAACATGGACTTAAGCAGTCCGCGAACAGACAGTAGCGTATGCATGGTCTTTACCTTTCTGAAAAGAGCCCCCAAAGCTTCCCCTTGCTTTTAATATAGCACACTAGTTGATTTTGCCAATTTTGTAAAGGTTTTTCCTTTACAAAGCACGTATTAAATTTTATAATATAGGTATTGCCAACTAATTTATAAAAAACACAATGCTTAAAAAGAAAAATAAAAAAATCATTGAAGAGGCGGAGTTAGAAGAAGCTCGAAAAGGCATGGATGTAGATGATGACACTGCTACTGATAGTAGTAATGATTTTGAAGAAGAAGGCCAATTGTCAGTTGATGTTTATCAGGACAAAGACAATATTTATATCAAATCAACTATTGCTGGAGTAGAGCCCGATGATTTGGATATTACCTTTGACAATGACATGATTACTATCCGGGGCAAGAGGCAGCAAGATAAGAGCGCTCGCCCGGAAGATTATTTTTATCAAGAATGTTATTGGGGGAGTTTTTCCCGATCTATAATTTTGCCAGTTGATGTTGATGAAGACAGGATTGAAGCCACAGTTAAAAACGGTATTTTGACAGTAATTCTCCCCAAAGCTAAAAAGCGAGGCATAAATATTAAGAGAGAAGATGAAGAATAATATGTTGATTAATAATTTAGTTTTATCTTTTGATCATGCCGCCGATGGTCAGTTATTTTTTAGAACCGAGTCAGGTGATCTGATTAGTTTTAAAGATTATTTATTGCCGGATTTTGATAAAAGTAAAAAAGTTTATTTGAGCTTAGATGATCAGGCAATTATGGCCGAGGTTGTTGATTCCAAAAAAATATTAAATGATTTATTAAACAGTGATGAAACCAGTAAATAATTTAGTTTCTCATATTGTAGCTAATCGTTGGCTCAAATGGTCATTGGTGCTAGTGGCCATTTTTGTCATATTGGTGATAGCATCCCTTATTGCTAATTTATGGATTAATGATGTTTATCAAAGTCGTTTTTTAAAAGGCACTAAGGTAGGCACGATTGATATTGGTGGAATGACTGACGAGGAAGCACGCAACCAGATTGATAAACGGATTGATTTTATTAATCATAGAGGTTTTGTTTATGTGACGCCGGCTAAAACCGTGACTATTTATCCCAATGTTTCAGCGATTGATTCTCCAGACAGCATCAGCTCTTTAGTTTCTTGGGATATTGATCGTAGTTTAAAATATGTCAATGATTTTGAAAAAAATGAAAATTTTTTTTATTTGCCACAGAAGTTAATGATTTTGCTAAAAGGCAAAGATTTCCCCTTAAGCTATCGTTGGGATAGAAACCAGTATCAAGAAGCCTTGGCTAATAGTTTTGCTGGTAGTTTTCCTGATAAAAAAGAAGCTAGCTTTAAGATAATAGCTGATAATATATTAATTAGTTCAGAACAAGCCGGGCAGACCTTTGATTATAATAAGGCACTAAAGGCTACACAGAATTTAATTGAGGCCCTGGCCAGCACGGATATAAATTTGCAAGTAATCGCTGATGTGCCTCAAGTGACTACTCGTGTGCTGGAGAGCAAGAAGTCGGATATCTTAAAAATGACCAGAAGAGGTGATCTGACCTTGCTATGGCAAGACAAACTTTGGCTAGTTCCCAATGACCAATGGACTAGATGGTTAAAAGTTAAGGTCAAGGACAAAAATTTTGTAGTTGGTTTGGATGAAATTACTTTTGATACTTATTTGAAAGATGCTGGGATCAAAGAACAATTGGAGCTGCCAGTTAAGGAAGCTAAGTTTGAATTAAAAGATGGGCGAGTATCAGAATTTGTGGCTAGCCAAGAAGGTCGCGCGATTGATATTAAAACTACAATAGAGAATCTGGAAAAATTATTAGCCGGTTCAGGAGAGTTTAAAATAGATTTGGCAGTGACAGTAGTTGAACCGCAAGTTTCTAATCAAGATGTAAATGATTTGGGTATTGTGGAGATAATTGGCACTGGTCAATCTGATTTTAAAGGCAGTCCGCCTAATAGAATTTTTAATATTGGCGTTGGGGCCGCAGCTCTCAACGGAGTGTTGATTGCTCCTGGAGAAAATTTTTCTTTGGTAAAAGCCTTGGGAGAAATTGATGGTGAGCATGGCTACAAACAAGAGCTGGTTATTAAAGGCAATAGGACTATTCCCGAGTTTGGTGGGGGCTTGTGTCAAATTGGTACTACTGTTTTTCGGGCAGCTTTGGCCAGTGGTTTGCCGATTACGGAAAGGCGTAACCACTCTTATCGAGTAGTCTACTATGAACCAGCAGGTATGGATGCCACTATTTATAATCCTTGGCCGGATTTAAAATTTATCAATGATACCGGCAAGCACATTTTGATGCAGACGCGGATTGAGGGTACTAAAATTTATTTCGATTTTTGGGGCACCAAAGATGGCCGGGTGGCTATGACCACTGAACCGGTGATTTATAATATTGTAGCGCCAGCTCCTAAGAAGATTATCAAGACTACGGATTTGGAGCCAGGCAAGACCAAGTGTACAGAGGGGGCACACAACGGCGCTGATGCCAAGTTTGATTACCGTGTGCAGTATCCCAATCAAGCTGAGCCAAAGGAAATGACTTTTTATAGCCACTATGTGCCTTGGCAAGCAGTTTGTTTATTAGGAGTAACGCCTGAAGAATTAGCGGCTGAGCAAGATGTCCAAAACGCCACTACGACTGTTCCACTAAATCCTTAAGTGATAATAAGCAACAAAAAACCCCGCCCTTCGACTATGCTCAGGGCGGGGTAATTTATATTCTCAAACAACTGTGCCCAAGAAAACCATTTTTTGTAATAATCCAGCCAGAGCCAGATTAGAACAGAAAAATGATCCCCATGCTTGTCGTGGACACAGTCGTCTGAGAACATATGCGGATTTTAAGAGGCTTTTTTGTGTTTATTTAGTTTTAGCGTCAACAATGTATAATAGCACAAGATTTAAAGATTGTCAATAGACGACTTTTCTGCTATAATTACCTTAGTTTTTACTCTAAGCTAGTATCAATTTTATCTTGACGTCATACTAATTTTTAGGGTATTATCAGAACACTTAAATTGTTAAAAATTAC
>JAHFJB010000004.1 GCA_023246135.1 Candidatus Parcubacteria bacterium | reverse complement strand
TTAGTTGTCGTTTGTGTATGGTGGAAATAGAGGGCCGAAAAGGTTTGCACGCTTCTTGTTCAACGCCAGTAGAGGACGGTATGATAGTGGTGACTGATTCCAAAGATATTTCTCGGGCTAAACAAACAAATTTAGAATTGATTTTTAGTGAGCATTGTGAAGAGTGTGGGGATTGTGTCTATCAACAACGCTGTCGCATTCGTGATTATGCTAAAAAATTTAAAGTAAATATCAACAAATTTCCTGATAGAAAAAAAGGCCATCCCGTGCATCAGTTTGGGCCATCACTGATTTTTGATAGTTCCAAATGCATTGATTGCGGTTTGTGCGTGGATGCCTGTCACAAGGTTGGGGTGGATTTTTTGGAGTATAAGAAGAGAGGAAAATTTTATGAAGTTGTACCTTCAGCTAAAGCTAATAAAGATTGTGTCTATTGTGGCCAGTGTCTAGCTCATTGTCCAGTGGGAGCCTTTGAGGGAGTGGGTGAGTTTGAAGATGTGGAAAAGCCATTTTTGCATAAAAACAAAACTATAGTTTTTCAATTTGCACCGTCTATCCGGAGTACTATCGGAGAAGAGTTTGGCATGCCTTACGGCACAGTGGTTACAGAAAAATTAATTGGTGCTATTAGGAAATTAGGTGTTAAGTATGTCTTTGATACTAGTGTGGGGGCTGATGTGACCACAGTAGAGGAGGCCAAGGAGTTGGTCCATCGCATCAAGGAAAACAAAAATTTGCCGATGTTTACTTCTTGTTGTCCAGGCTGGGTCAAATATGCTGAATTTTTCCAGCCAGAAATATTGCCATACCTTACTAGTGCTCGTTCGCCACAGATGATAACAGCTGGGCTCATCAAGACTTACTGGGCTAATAGTAAAAAAATAAATCCACGTGATATTATTGTGGTCAGTATCATGCCTTGCGTGGCCAAAAAATATGAAGTGGCCAGACCAGAGATGAAAGTAAAGGGCCTCAAAGCGGTTGATTATGTTTTAACAACTAGGGAACTGGCTCATCTTTTTCGGAAAAGAAAAATTGATTTAAAAACTGTGGCTCCGCAAAAACCGGACCAAGCTCTAGGTATTCCCAATGGTGCTGGAGTGATTTATGGTGCCTCGGGTGGAGTCATGGAGTCGGCTCTAAGGACGGCTTACAAGATGATGACTGGTCAGGCCTTGCCTAAGTTAGAATTAGAATCTGTGCGAGGAATAACTGGTTTTAAAAAAGCCAACATTAAAATTGGAAAAAGAAAGGTCAAAGTAGCGGTAGTAAACGGCTTGGCCAATGCTAAAGAGCTGTTGGCCGAGTTAAAGGATAATCCTAGGGCTTATGATTATGTAGAAGTGATGGCTTGTTTTGGTGGTTGTATTGGCGGTGGCGGTCAGCCTTTGCCGGTTAATGATGAGATAAGGCAAAAGCGAGCCCAGGGCCTCTATAATGTCGATCGCCAAAACAAGGTGCGGGTGGCCGAGGATGGCCCCATTGTCAAGAAAATTTATAAGGAATTTTTAAATAAAGAAAAAAATATAAAATTGGTTTGTCATACCAAGTATCATCGCAAGAAAAAAGAAGTTTACCCATCTAAATAATTTCAAAATATTATATGGCTTTTACAAAGGCAATTGCAATTAATAAAGAGGGGACTCTATCTTTAGTTAAGTGGGCAGCAGTATTAGGTGTAGCTAGCTTTGCACCGCTTTTCCCTTTGCAACAAGTGACTGGCCCGATAATTAATGCTTTGATATTTATTGCCGTGGTTATATTGGGATTGCGTCAGACATTGGTCGTCTGTGTTATTCCTAGTCTTATAGCATTGTCAGCCGGCTTATTACCGATTTTTTTGGCACCAATAGTTCCATTTATTATTATTAGTAATATCATTCTGGCTGTGATTTTTAGTTATGCTCGACAAACTAATTTTTGGTTGGGGATAGTCGCGGCTAGTTTTCTAAAATTCATCTTTATTTGGTCAACTACTACTGCGGTGGCTCAATTATTTATTAAGAATCCTTTGGCTATCAAGGCAGTAGCTACTATGATGAGTTGGCCACAGTTAATCACGGCTTTGATCGGTGGAGTTATTGCTTTTGTGTTTTTAAGGAGTATTAAAAAGATATAACTTTATAAAATAGTGTGGCCTATCCGCCAGTCGACGGAGAGGCGCTAATTTAATGATATATTCATTTGACACGCCACTATGGGGGGTGTATTTTATATTTGAAACAAGCGGCTCTTACCACTGGGGGACGGAAAGGGGTGAACACCAATGAGCGAGCATCTGACTAGCGACCCTAACGACCAGGAGACGGAGTTAAGGTTCATTCTGCCTACCAAAGATCTACCAACCTATGTTGCAGCGTTGGACGTCATAGCTTCTATTGACGTTCTAGAAAGGGGCGAAGCTGCCGGGCATTCGGGGTTAATCAAGACGAAGATTCGGTGCTTGGGCAACGGCCTTAGCCTTTTCATAATAGTCTTGACCGACCATCGGCTAGTTGAAACTTGCCAGAACCTCATCAGTAGAGTCAGCGAGAGGACAGGGAGGCCTCTCTCGGATCGTGAACAACCCCATCTGTTACCTTAAAGACCAGCACGGAGGCTGGTCTTTGACGCTCTATGCAAAAATTAATTTGACCCTTGTAAAAAGTCCTTATTTTAGGTATGATTTTAGCATATAAATAAAATAAATTAATAATTTAGACAAGCCCGCCTGTCCGCCGTAGGTGGACAGGCGGGCTAACAAAGATATCCCAATGACGAAAATTTTTATACAGGATTTAAAAGATTATGTTGGCCAAGAAGTAGAGGTGAGCGGTTGGATAGCTAATGAGCGTTCTTCTGGCAAAATTGCTTTTTGGCAAATCAGAGATGGTTCGGGTTTTGCCCAAGCTATTTTAAATATGGAAGAAATCAGCGCTAGCAAATGGGCAGAGGCCAAAAAAGTGACTCTGGAGAGCTCGGTCAAGATAATTGCTAAAGTTAGTAAGCATCCAAAAAAAGAAGAGTATGAACTCCAAGTTGAAGATTTTGACTTTTATCAAATAGCCGAAGAATATCCAATTGGCAAAAAAGATCATGGCATAGATTTTCTCTTGGATAATCGTCATTTGTGGCTACGCTCCAGCCGTCAGTGGGCAATACAGCGAGTAAGAAACACTCTGATTCAGGCTACTTATGAATTTATGGCCAAGAATAATTTTATCAAGATTGATGCACCGATTTTAACGCCCAGCGCTTGTGAAGGCACCACCGAATTATTTGCCATTGACTATTTTGATACTACTGCTTATTTGTCGCAGAGCGGTCAGCTCTATCTGGAGGCAGCGATTTTTGCTCACAACAAAGTCTATGATTTTGGTCCAGTGTTTCGAGCGGAGAAATCCAAGACCCGTCGGCATTTGACTGAGTTCTGGATGATGGACGCGGAGATGGCTTTTGTAGATTTAGCCGGCAATATCAAGGTTCAAGAGGATTTGATTCGTTTTATGGTTCAGGCGGTTTTATCCAAAAATCAAGCCGAATTAAAAATTTTGGAAAGAGACACTAAGCCGCTAAACAATATCGCTAAACCTTTTCATCAAATTACTCACGCTGAAGCTGTCAAAATGCTTCAGAAGATGGGTAGTGACATCAAAGCTGATGATGATTTGGGGGCCGATGATGAAACTATACTTACCAAGAAGTTTGATAATCCGATTTTTGTTACTCATTATCCAGCCAAGATCAAAGCTTTTTATATGAAGCGTGATAATAAAGATAAAGATTTGGCTCTGTGTGCTGATTTGCTGGCGCCCGAGGGCTATGGTGAGATTATTGGCGGTTCACAAAGGGAAGATGACTATGAGACAATACTTAGTCGCATCAAGGAGCATAAATTGCCAGTAAAAGAGTTTCAGTGGTATTTGGATTTGAGAAAATACGGTAGTGTACCCCATGGCGGCTTTGGTTTTGGACTGGAGCGCATTGTAGGCTGGGTTTGTGGCTTGGAGCATGTCCGTGAGACCATACCTTTCCCTAGGACGATTTATAGATTAAGGCCATAATCAGGCCTTTTGCCACCCTAGCTCAACTGGTAGAGCAATGGTATCGTAAACCATAGGTTGTCGGTTCAATTCCGACGGGTGGCTCCAAATTTAGCGGGTCGTCCCGCTTGGCGGGATTCTCGGCTCCACTTAAGCTTATGATAGAATAAATAATTTTATGGATAGAAAAAAAACAATAGAAACTATTAGTGAGGTCAACCAAACAGTGCTTATCAAAGGTTGGGTGCACAATAGGCGCAATATGGGTAAGATTGTATTTTTGGATCTCAGAGACCGCTGGGGTATTGTCCAAGTAGTCGCTGTACCCAGTGAATTGGACCAAGCTAGCAATGACTTACTCAAAGATATTCGTCCGGAATTTGTTTTGAGTATTACAGGTGTAGTGCAAAAGCGGGGAGATAAGCAAATCAACAAAGATTTGGCTACTGGCACAGTCGAAATTTTAGCCAAAAAAATAGAAGTTTTATCTACAGCTGATACTCCGCCGTTTGAAATAGACAACGAAGAGCGCCAAGCCAATGAAGAATTGCGCCTTAAGTATCGTTATCTTGATTTGCGTCATGAAAGGATGAAGCACAATTTGGTCATACGCGATCAAGTTATTAGCTTTTTTAGAAATTATTTGCATACGCAAGATTTTATAGAAATTCAGACTCCAATACTTTCCAAGTCTACGCCGGAAGGCGCCCGGGATTATCTGGTGCCATCTAGACTTCATCCAGGCCAGTTTTTTGCCTTGCCGCAAGCGCCCCAGCAATACAAACAGCTACTAATGGTAGCTGGTATGGATAGATATTTTCAGGTGGCTCCATGTTTTCGTGATGAAGATGCGCGGTCTGACAGAAGTCCGGGAGAGTTCTATCAACTAGATATGGAGATGTCATTTGTCAGTCAAGAAGATATTTTAGACTTGGTAGAAAAGATGTTTATAGCTATGGTCAAAGAGGTATTTCCTCATAAGAAAATAACTCAGGAACCATGGCCGCGCTTAGATTATGATGAAGTTATGAAAAAATATAAGACTGATAAGCCTGATCTGAGGAAAGATAAAAACGATGTTGATGAATTAGCTTTTGCCTGGGTGATAAATTTTCCTTTGTTTACTAAGCAGACTGACGAAGATAAGTTTATTGGCGCCGGCAAGACTTGGGGACCAACTCATAATATGTTTACAGCTCCTCAAGAAAAAGACTTAGCCTTTTTAGACAAGGATCCTAGTAAGGTCAAATCATATCAGCATGATTTAATACTCAACGGTTTTGAAGTTGGTGGGGGAGCCATTCGCATCCATGATATGAAAGTACAGGAAAAGATCTGGGAGCTTATTGGCTTTAGTAAAGAACAAAAAGAACAGTTCAAACATTATTTTGAAGCTTTTAAATACGGCGTACCGCCCCATGGCGGCATTGCTCCGGGCATAGATAGACTACTGATGGTACTTTTGGGTGAAAAAAACTTGAAAGAAGTGACAGCTTTTCCTCTGACTTCTGATGGCCGTGATCCTATGATGGAGTCACCTTCAACAGTGGGGCAGGAACAATTGGATGAGCTTCATCTACAGATAAAAAAGAAATAAGGTTACCTCTTGACAATATTATATATTTATTGTATATATAAAATATTCAAGTTCCAGTGACATTAGAAAGATCAGGGGCCGTTCGCTGGGGGAGCCGTTTTCTCACCAAACCCCCGCGGCAAACTTAGCAGCGGCCCCTTTGTTTCATACCCCCGTGTTCGTCTTTTGGACCGGGGGTATCAATTTTTAGCTAATATTAGAGAAAATACTTACTATTGACAGTATTTGTTTTTTGTTATACAATATCTGTCGGAAATCAAAGGCACATTCACGTATGCACATGTATACATAAGGCTTTTAAGGCCACCGTCGAGGATTTGCCCCCTGGTGTCCCCCAAAGGGGCAGAAAATCGATGGTTCTCCCGGACCGAGACTTTGCTTTCAAGCAAGAGCTAACGCTACGTGCGTATGGAGCGAAGTTCAAAGTTCGGGTGGAGGGGTCCGGCGGTTTCGTACTGCTGGGCCCCCTTAATTTTATTGAAAAAACAAGTTTTAAATGTTATAATAGCAATGCTATTTTTTATTTTATTGAATGATGCATCAGATACATTTAGAGCAATTTGAAGGGCCATTGGATTTGTTGTTACAGCTTATTGAAAAGAATAAGTTGCATATCACTGAGATCTCTTTGGCCAAAATTACCGATCAATATTTGGATTATATTGAACAAGCTGATGACTTAGCCTCTGCTGAAGTGGCTGATTTTTTATTGATTGCTTCCAAACTGATTTATTTAAAATCAAAATATCTTTTGCCCGATTTGGCTACTGAGGCCGAAGAAGAGGTTGGTGATTTGGAGCGCCAGCTCAAGATTTATCGGGAGTATTATGAAGCTAGTAAAGAGATTAATCGGATGTTTTTGGATAAAAAACATTGTTCTTATGAGCGTTTGAATCCTTATAAATTTGATTTGCCACAGGAATTCCGTCCGCCAAAAAATGTTGATGCCAATGTTATGAGCAAGGCTTTTATTTTTGTACTATCGCGCATAGAGCATCTGATCAATTTGCCCAAAGCCGTGATTGCCCGAGCTATTTCTATCAGTGAAAAAATAGAAGAGATAAAAATTTTGATTAAAGAGCGGGTGCATATGAATTTTAAAGAATGGTTGGATAAAAAAGACAAGATGGAAGTCGTGGTCGGCTTTTTGGCACTCCTAGAATTAGTCAAACAAAAAGAAATTATAGTTAAACAAGATGAATTATTTGGGGAATTAAATATTGAAAAAAATAATCAGTAGTTTTTTATGAAAGAGGAAAAATTATCAATAATTGAAAGTTTGCTCTTAGCAGTTGGCCGACCCCTGTCTTTGAAAGAACTCGGTAGCTTTTTGTCTATAGACGAAGCTGATTGGCCAGAAATAGTAGAGGCACTAAAAGCTAGGCATAATCAAGCTAGTAGTGGCATTCATATAGCTGTTAATAACCGTCAGATACAACTAGTGACTAATCCAGATAATGGCAAGATACTCCAGCAATATTTTAAAGATGAATTGACTGGGGAACTCACTAAGCCATCAGTAGAGACCTTAACTATCATTGCCTATCGCCAGCCCATAAGTAAAGAAGAATTAGAGCAAATCAGGGGTGTAAACTGTAGTTTAATTTTACGAAATTTACTTATTCGGGGACTTATTGAGTCCAATGAAGACAAAAATAATTTGGCCACTACTTATTCGGTAACTATGGATTTTTTGCGTCATCTAGGCATAGCGGCAGTGGAAGATTTGCCAGAATATGAAAAGCTCAATAGCGATGAAAATTTAGCCAAACTTTTAGACAATACTGCTAATGAAGAAAATAACTAAAGATACCATGCGGCTAGCTAAGTTTTTGGCCGAAGCTGGCTTAGCTTCGCGGCGTAAGTCAGAGGATCTTATCAGGGCTGGTAGAGTCAAAATAGCCGGTGTAGTTGTAGATGAGGTGTCTACTAATGTCTTAGCTAATCAATCTGATATTGCAGTAGATGATAGAAAGGTAATATTGGAGAGAAAAGTTTATTATTTATTAAATAAGCCCGAAGGCTATATTTGTTCGCTCAGCGACCCGCATAATGATAAGACAGTAATTGATTTAGTGCCCAAGCATCCGAGAGTGGTTCCAGTAGGTAGATTAGATAAAGATTCGGCTGGCTTGTTGTTACTTAGTAATGATGGCGAGCTAATTTATCAATTGACTCATCCTAAATTTGAAGTAAATAAGACTTATTTAGTCACAGTTGGTGGAGAACTAGATAGAGGTATTGTCAGAACATTGAAGCAAGGAGTTTTATTGCCAGAAGGATTAGCTAGGGCTGACAAGATTAGAATTTTGGACAAAAATAAATTGGAAATAGTGATTCATCAAGGTTGGAATAGGCAGATTAGACGTATGTTAGGGGCAGAGGGTCTGCGAGTATTGGAATTAACAAGAATTGCCGAAGGCCGATTAACATTAGGTAACTTAGCTAGCGGTAAATATAGACAGTTAAAAAAGGAAGATATTTTATGAATTTTTGGGCGCTAATTTCTACTATTATATTGACTTGGCAATTGACAGCACCAAGCGTCTATCATTTGCCTATTTTTAAGTTGCAGGATAAAAATCAAGTTATAGTATCGGGGCAGGTTTTTGATGCTCAACAGACAAAAATACCGCACAAGGTGGATAATAATTCTTTGGGAGTAAAATTAACGGCTCAAGCCGCTGCCGTAATGGATAAAAATACCGGTACTGTCTTATGGCAAAAAAACGCTGATGAAGTAAGACCCTTGGCCAGTATAACCAAATTAATGACAGCCTTGGTATTTTTGGATAATAATCCTGGTTGGGATGAGACTCTGACTATGGCCAAAGGAGATGAAGCTGGAGCTAATTCGGCTAGTATTTTGCGAGATGAAACCGTAACTTTTAAAGATGCTTTTAATACCATGCTCATTGCTTCAGATAACAATGTAGCCAATGCTTTGTCTAGGAGCACCGACCTTAAGCCAGAAGAATTTATCAAAGCCATGAATACTAAGGCCAAGGCTTTGGGGCTAGCTCAGACTAGTTTTGTTGATCCTACTGGCTTGTCAGCTAAAAATGTGTCCTCAGCCAATGATATTTTGCTTTTAGCTAAAAAAGCCTTTGCTAATTCTGATATTAGAAATGCCACTAACCAAAAGACTTACTCTTTCACAGCGACTAGCGGCCAGAGCCACAAAATAAATTCAACCAATCATTTGCTTAGCGGATTTTTGGAGGTTGTAGCCGGTAAGACCGGGTTTATTACTGAGTCTGGTCATTGCTTAGTGGCTGAGATTGAAGGCGACAAAGACCAGAGAATTATATCGGTTGTTCTAGGTTCAGCTTCCAATGCTGATAGATTCAATGATTTGAAGATTTTATCAGCCTGGACACTAAATAATTTTGTCTGGTATTAAAGGGCGTTTTGTTTTATACTGAAAGGGAGGGGATTAATTAATTTTATATGAAAAATTACAAAAAAATCATAATTGCCAACTGGAAAATGCAGTTGGATGTCAACCAGTCGTCCAAGGTTGCCAAGGCTACCAGAAAGTTGCTATCCAATAATAAAGCTTCTCGTGATATTCAAGTAGTGATATGCCCCAGTTTTTTGGCGATGACTGAAGTCGCCAAAGTTTTGAAAGGCAGCAAAATTGCCCTAGGAGCTCAAGATAGTTTTTATGAAGAACGCGGTGCTTATACTGGTGAGATATCCGTAGGTGAATTAAAAAAAATAGGTTGCCAATATGTTATTGTGGGTCATTCGGAGAGGCGACAGATGGGTGAGATAGATGAAATAGTCAATAAAAAAGTTAGAGCCATTTTATCTCAAGGGCTGGTGCCGATTATTTGTGTCGGTGAGACTTTTGATGAAAGGCGAGAAGGTAACAAAGATATGGTGGTGATGCATCAGGTTTATCAGGCACTCCACAATATTGAATTTGATAAAAAACAAAAGATTATCATTGCTTATGAACCGGTCTGGGTAATTGGTTCCGGCCAAGTAATTGATAGTCAAGAAGCGGCCCATATTGCCTCGGTTATCAAACAAAGTATGATTGATGTTTTTGACGGCAAAGATCCGGCCGCTTATAGTATTATTTACGGCGGTAGTGTTACTCCTAACACCGTAGCTGATTTTACTAAGCTAGCCAATATGCAAGGCACTCTGGTTGGCGGAGCGAGTCTGGAAGCCAAAGTTTTTGTGGAGATTATAAAAAACGCTTAAATTTAAAATATGATAGTTCCTATCAAGCAGATTGTTAGTCGCGCTCACAAGAACAAATATGCCGTGGGTGCTTTTAATACTTCCAATTTGGAGACTACTTTGGCAATTGTGCGGGCGGCTGTCAGCCAAAAATCACCAGTCATAATACAGACATCAGAATCCGCCATACATTATTCTAATTTACAAACCATTTTTGGCATTATCACTAGTGTAGCTAATTCTATCGGTAAGTCTGTGCCTATTAGCATCCACTTGGATCATGGCAAGGACTTGGGGCTTATCAAAGATTGTATTAAGATTGGCTACAATTCGGTTCATATTGACGCTTCAGAAAAAGATTTTGCCACCAATGTTTTTTTGAGCCGTGAGATTGGTAGTTTGGCCCACAAAAAAGGAATTTGGGCCCAAGCTGAGCTTGGTTCAATTTTGGGTAAAGAGGGGTTAGTTAAGCTAGAAACTGGCGAGATAAACATGAAAGACCTGTTGACTGATCCACTTCAAGCCCAGGAATTCGTGGCTTTGGTTAAAGTAGACACCTTAGCTGTAGCGGTGGGCACCATACATGGTAGCTTCCAGGGTATAGAAAAAGTAGATGAACGTCGCTTGCAAAAAATAAGGTCTTTGGTTAATATACCCATAGTTTTACATGGTGGTTCTGGTCTGTCGGTGCAGATGTTCAAACAAGCCATTAAAAATGGCGTTTCTATTATCAATATCGATACTAATTTGCGCTTAGCTTTTAAAGAAGCCTTAGTGAAAAGCCTCAAGCCAGATAGTGATTTGATTGATCCTAGAAAGATTTTGGAACCAAGTACCAAGGCCATGCAAGCGGAGGTTGAAAAAATGATCAAAATTTTTGGTAGTAATAACCAAGCTTAATTATGTT
>JAHFJB010000106.1 GCA_023246135.1 Candidatus Parcubacteria bacterium | reverse complement strand
TTTTGCTTGCAAGTGGAATCCCTTTCAAAAAGAAAAAGCTTTGTATAAGCCGGTGACCTTGGAATACTGGGGAGTTTGGGATACACCAGGGCAGGTCAAACCGCTTATTGATGCTTATGAGGCTACGCACCCAACTATCAAGGTCAATTACAAAAATTTTCGTTATGAAGAATATGAGCGAAAACTCTTAGAGGCTTGGGCTGATGATCGCGGGCCAGATATTTTTGCTATACCAGTAGCTTGGTTAAAAGAATATCAAAGCCGCCTGGAACCGATGCCGGTTAGCCATAAGATTCCGGTTTATGAACTTCAAGGCACTATTAAACAAGAGACAGTAACAGTGCTCAAAGAATTTAAGGGGCTAACAGCTAATGATGTTAAGACTAGATATGCACCAATTGTTTATGAAAATATTATCCTAGATGACAAGATATATGGCCTGCCTTATTCTTTGGATACTTTGGTGACTTTTTATAATCTTGATTTATTGAATCAGGCGGGTATTCCCGAACCCATCAAAGACTTTTTTGATTTGGTGGATCAAGCCCCAAAATTGACCCGGGCTAATAGCGACAACAAGATAGTCCAATCGGCGGTTGCTTTGGGGGGCACAGCTAATATCCCTAGATTCTTTGATATATTTTCCAGCATTATGTTGCAAAACGGAGTAGTGGCTAAGGGTAATAGATTTAATCCTTTGACTGATAAAGACTCGGCTGCTCGTCTAGGTCAAACCTTTAGTTTTTATACTGATTTTTCTCGGGCGGGCAAAGCTAGTTATAGTTGGTCACCTGATTTAGATAATGCTTTTGAGATGTTTGCTTCTGGCCGTTTGGCTTATTATTTTGGCTATAGTTATGATGCCGAGAATTTGCGCAAACGAGGGGTGACTTTTGATTGGGGTATTACCAATTTTCCCCAAACTCGAGGGGCTGAGGGCACAAAGTATTATGCCAAATATTGGATTAATACTGTGGCCAAAAAATCGAAAAATAAAAGTGCAGCTTGGAATTTTATTCAGAGCACAGCCAATGCAGAACTGGTGCCAATATATTTGACAGCCAATAAAAAACCCACAGCTTTGCGGGCACTTTTAAATGACCAGCTAAACAATGAAGATGTGAGTGTGTTTGCTTCACAAGTTTTAACAGCCGATAATTGGTATACTGGTTATGATGCTCAGCTAGCCGAAAAATATTTGGCTGATATTATAGATGCGCTAGTCAAGGGTGATATCACTTTGGACAAAGGCGGTTCTACTTTGGGATTGTTTATTAACCAAATTAATCAAACTTATAAAAATCCTAATGAATAGAAAAACTTTATTATTCTTTAGTATTTTTTTATTGCTCACACCTCTAGTCAGTCAAGCTGGTATTTTGGATAATATTGATTGTGTTCAATCGGGCGCTTGCCAATTGGAAGATATAGCAGCCGGTTTTGTGGCGGTTATTAATTGGATGCTTGGTACTATTGGTGGCGTAGCTTTGCTGTATTTTATCTGGGGTGGTATCCAATGGTTGACATCAATGGGTAATCCCAATAGAGTGAAGCGCGGCAATGAGATAATGTTAGGTACTATTTTTGCTTTAATTATTACCTTTACTAGCTATATCATTTTAAACTTCTTTGTTAATGATCTCTTGATAGGTGATACCGGTGATCAACAATTTAAAATAGCGGATGAATGCAAAGATGCTTCTGGGAATAGGCCTCGTGGCACACAATGCAATGTGTCGCTAGGTGGCTTCTATAGGTGTGATGGTGTTGGCAACTGTATTACAGCTTGTGCTGTCAAAAGATTAGAAACAGACCAGAATTGGCGTTGTATGGTTATTCTTAAAATTGATGATTTCAGAGGCCAGGCGACTAGGGGCGGACTGTGTCCCGGTGAAGAACAGGGTAATGTTTATTGTGCTTTACCATAATAAAATTTATTTGCTTAACTATATTTATGAAAAAGAAAATTTTATTTATTGTCTTAATACTCAGTTTGCCACTAATGGCTTCAGCTGTGTCCATCCCTAATCCCTTAGGCACCACTTCAGTGCCTGAACTCATAGCTAGAGTGGTTCGGGGCCTTTTGGGCGTAACTGGCGCCTTTGCCCTGTTTTTTGTGATTCAGGGGGGCTTTATTTGGATGACTTCACGAGGCAATGCCGAGAAGGTCAAAGCTGGTCGTGAATCAATGGTTTGGGCGATTCTGGGCATTTTAGCCATTTTTTTGAGCTACGTAATCATCAATATAGTGTTTGCTTCCCTGCAAGGTGTATAAAATCAGTTGAAAAAAACCTATTTTTGTTATATAATTGAGTTAGTATTTAAATCAAAGTTTAAATATGAGAGGAGGTGAAAAAATGAAAAAATTGTTAATTTCTTTATTGCTTTTAGCACCAGCCACAGCCTTGGCTCAGCCAAGTGTTGGAGACTGGGGCGTCAATGATTTTGCCACCGGTGGAGTAAATCTAGGTACAAGACCACTGAGAGAAACTATCGCCGGCGTGGTCAACATTGTTTTGGGTTTCTTGGGCATCTTAGCTACTTTGATCATATTATTTGGTGGTTTCAAATGGATGACCTCTCAAGGTAATAGCGATAAAGTGGATGAAGCTAAAAAGATGATTGGTGCTGGTATAATTGGTTTAGTTATAGTATTAGTGGCTTACGCCATTGCCAGATTTGTCTTGGCTTCTGTGGCTAACGAAACAGTTTAATAACAGTATAGACCTCTGTAGTCTAGACTATAGTAGGTCATTGATTTACAGTGACCTACTAGAGCTTATACTACCAGCTATTTATGAAAAATTTTTCTAAGCTTTACTTTATTTTTTTAAGTCTCGGACCACTCTTAGCTCAAGCTCAGCCTAGTAATATAGATAATAATATTGGGCTTAGCTCTTTTGGTAATAGCACTAATTTAGTTCCGGCTGGTGCGGGCGGGAGCAGCACATTTAC
>JAHFJB010000105.1 GCA_023246135.1 Candidatus Parcubacteria bacterium | reverse complement strand
TCACCACTGGCCACGCCTTTTTGAGGAGTTGTAAAAACTGCCTTATTTTTGTAAATAGTCACTACTTGAGCCGGCTGACGGTAGCGGATTCGAGCCTTGGCTTTTAGTGGCAATTTGTAAGTTTTACCCAGCCAATGTAGAATATCAATCTGAACAATTTTTTTGTACAGTTCATCACTATTGATACGGCCGACAATAAGCCGATTGGCTTTTAAGTCTTTGCTAGTGACATACCAAGGCCCGCCAGACAGATTCAGGCCATGCCGCTGGCCAATAGTGTAATACCACACACCCTGGTGCTGGCCTAAAACATTATTTTTAGTATCAACTATATCACCTGCTTTAGGCTTGATTTTTTGCGATAAAAAAGTCTTAAGGTCAATCTTACCAATAAAACAAATGCCTTGGCTATCAGGCCGATTGTAATTAGGCAGTTTAGCTCGTTTGGCTATAACTCGCACTTGCGGCTTGGTCAAATGACCAATGGGAAATAAAGTATGGGATAATTGTTTTTGATCTAGACCAGATAGAAAATATGATTGGTCTTTATTTTTATCTTTGCCTCTTAGTAGATGATAACCATTTTTATCATGCTTAACCTGAGCATAATGACCAGTAGCGATTTGGCCAAAACCCAGTTTGATGGCTTTGTCTAAAAACAACCTAAACTTTATCTCATTGTTGCACAGGACATCAGGATTAGGTGTTAGGCCTTGTTTGTAAGAATTAAAAATGTACTTGACTATTCTTTGATGGTATTCTTTCTCAAAATTAAAGGTTCTAATTGGTACTTTGAGCTGTGCGGCAACACGGTAGGCTTCTAATCTGTCCTGAATCCACGGGCATTCGCCTTTGATATTTATTTTCTCAGAAAAATTTTTCATAAAGGCCGCTTCCACATCATAACCTTGTTTTTTGAGTAAATACAAAACAACAGCTGAGTCTACGCCGCCGGATAAGGCTACTAGTATTTTGGATTTTTTGGGCATTATTTTATAAATCCAAAATGCTTTAAAGTTGGTATAATATTTGGCCCTAGATTATCTGGCAAATTATTTATGTCTAGCCATTGCCAATCTCGAATATCATCCCCAGGCTTTATTTCTCCGATTCTTTTGGCTAACCAGTGAACCAAAATTATATCAGTATCATTTTTTCTAACAAAAGTAATAAAGGGCTCTTGATCTAAGATCTCAATATCAATACCCATTTCTTCTTTGACCTCTCTTCTGGCCGCTGCAATTAGATTTTTTTCGTAATCCTCTACCTGCCCACCACAAAATTTCCAAAAGTCAGTATCCCCATGGTTATTGAGCAAAACTTTGTTATTTTCTATTATTACTGGCCCGGAGGCAATTAGTATTTTTGGCATATTATTGTTCTATATCTCAATATAAACTAATAACATGCTTATAGTCAAGTTATTTACCAATTTTGAAAATACATATTTTTTCTAGGGCTTTATCAGCCAAGCGTATTCTTTCTTTAGTGCGAGCATATAGGGTAAATAATCTTTCCCCTTTTTTAACATGGTCGCCATACTCTTTGTTAAGGTAAATGCCGGCTAATTTGTCTTTAGGAGCTCCTAGGATGCGTGCTATAGTGTTTAGGCCCTTGTTGTCAGTAAATATAATACGACCTGATTTTGGTGCATTATAATACTTCTTACAAGCTGCTAGAACTATATCATTGGGATCAATATTAGAATTACCGCCTTGGGCTTTGATGATTTCCTGCATTTTTTTCCAGGCTGCTCCGCTCTCTAATATCTGCCAGGCTAATTTAGCGCCATGATGTGGTTTAGACTTGCCGGTAAGCTCCAATAGTTGTCCCGCTAAGTGAATGGATTTATTAGCCAAATCAGCTGGGTAATTATCTTTTTGTTGCAAAACTCTTAGCACATCACGGGCTTCCAGAGCTGGGCCAACGCCCATGCCAACTGGATCTTCAGTCTGTATCATTACTACTTTAATTTTTATACCAAAGCGCCGAGCTAAATATTTAAATTTTTTCTCCAGTTTTTTGGCAATTATCATGTTGGGAATCTTGGTGGTTTTGCCGACCGGCATATCAATTATCAAATGAGTTACACCAGTGGCTACTTTTTTGGCCATGATGCTAACCAACATTTTGTCGTAAGGCTCAAGTGATAAGGGATAAGATACTTCTAAAATTTTATCATCGGCTGGAGCGAGATTAAGGCCACCGCCCCAGACCAGACAAGCACCAGCTTTTTTTACAATTTTTCGAACATCTTCAGCGGCAAAGGCTACTGGCGCTAAAACTTCCATGGTATCAGCTGTACCAGCCGGAGAGGTAATAGCTCGAGAAGAAGTTTTGGGCATAACTAACCCGGCAGCCGCCAAAATTGGCACAGCTACCATGGTGGTGCGATTGCCGGCTAGGCCACCAACTGAGTGCTTATCTGCCACTACTCCGGGAAATTTGAGCATTTCACCGGTCTCGGCCATAGCTTTGACCATGTAGTATAATTCCTGATCGCTATAGCTTTTGATAAAACTGGAGGCTACAAAATAAGTTATCTCGGTTCTAGTTAAAACACCCGAGGAAATATCGGAAAATATTTGATAGAAATCTTTGTAGGTCAATTTTTTTCCTAGAAGTCTTTTTTTGATGGCTTGGATAGATTGGGCCCGCTCCAAAAATTCTACTTCAACAATAGTACTGTCCAGTATCTTGGTTTTAGCCCAGATGTCTTTGTATAGACCGATTTGTCCATGCTGGACACGGCTATGACTGGTATTAGCCTCAGCTATTATTTTTTGGCCTTGCCAGCTAATTTTCACTTTATCGCCAGCTCTGATGCCGTAGCGCATGGCCTCATCGTCATTAAGCAGAGTAATATTGGACTGGCCAGTTTCAATGTCCAGTTTTTTTATTTTTAGGTAATATGGCATAGTTTTTTAAAATTTTATTATTTCACCCGGTTCCAAAGGTTTT
>JAHFJB010000104.1 GCA_023246135.1 Candidatus Parcubacteria bacterium | reverse complement strand
CATCACAGGCTGGCCAATTTTGCGGAGATTCAGTATTTTAAAAGTGAGGAGGGGTTAGTCGATGAGATGACCCGCCACCACATTGATATTGCTTTGCCCATATTCTATAATCGTCAACTTTTGGGAGTGGTGATGATAGATGTCGGTCAAGAGCTCCTGCCTATACAAAAACTCCAATTTTTTGTCGAAGTTAACAAGTATCTGGATATTGCTGTGGGTAGCTTGCTACTTCACCAGCAAGATATGGTAGAGAAAATTAAGTAAAATATATGATAATTTTTACACCACAAAACACTGTTTTGGCTCTGACCGGCTTAATTAATCTGGCTATGGGTATTTTCATTTTATCTCGTGGACAAAGGAATAGGGTTAATTTATATTTTAGTCTAGTAACTTTAGCAAACTTTTTTTGGACATTTAGTTTATTTTTTTGGTATCTTGCCTGGTCCGATCAAGTACTTCGTTTATTTTCCGGACTTCCTTACACTTTCGCTTGGTTGGTAGTAGTGTCTCTTTTTTACTTTACTATCAATTTTCCTTACAAAAGTTTAAAGTATAGTATTTTCTTTAATTATTTTATTATTGTTGTTAGTGTTGCAATTGTTGCTTATACTACTTTTTTTAATAAATATTTTGTTAGAGTAGCTGATTTGAATACAAATAGTGTATATTATGATCAATGGGGGCATCTAATCTATTCAATTTTATTGATTCTACTAATACTGGCATCAATTATGGTTCTATTTAAAAAATATAAAGTCGCTGAGGGCATTTTTAAATTTCAATTGAAGCTGATATTGATTGGAGTACTAGTCGGTACAATTTTTGGTTGTTATTTCAATTTAATTTTATATTATTTTGGAGGCTTTAAGTATGATTGGTTTGGTCCTATTTTTACTCTAATTATAAGCATAGTAGTTTTTTATTTTATATACTCTTCCAAGGACAAAATTCATGCCTAAGAAAAAACAAAAAATATTGTTACTCTTGGCTGGTGGCACCTGTCTGATTGATAAAAGTGGCAATGTTTTGTCAGTTAAAGAAAAAGCCGATATACATACTTGGCTCAAGAGTATGCCCGAGCTCAATATCTTGGCTGATATTGAGACAGTTTTGGTAAACGGCGAAGATGATATTGTCGGCCTTCACACTTGGCAGGAAATTGCTGGTATTATTGATAAGAATTTGATGGATGCGGATGCTTTCGTAGTAGTGACCAAAATTGATCAGATTATTGCCACTGCCTTGTCTTTGAATTTTTTGTTGCAGAATTTACAAAAAAATATCATTGTCACTGGTTCACAAGTCAGCGGCTCTAATTTTGTGGATAAAAAAGAACTTATCAGTCAGCTCAAAGCTAAGCATGGTGGCTTGGGACTCAGGACTAATCTTATCAATGCCCTGCAGGCAACCCGCCAACCTCTACCGGGCGTAGCCATTATGTTTGGCACCAGACTTATTGCCGCGACCAAAGCCGTGTATCGCTGTGATAATGAAATAAATTTGCTAGCCAGTTCGGACAATAGTTATTGGGGTCGGGTTGATTTTGGCGTCAATGTCCGATCAGATTTAACTCACAATCACTATCCCACGGCGATTTATAAGAATTTAAGCAATAAAGTCTTGGTAATTGATGATTGGCCGGGCGCGCCCTGGCTCTGGTCCAAAAAAGACATGGCCAATTATCAGGCTATAGTTGTTAAAACCAGCCCTTATCAGCCACTAGAACCAGCCAAGCAAAAACAAATTAGTGCTTGGGCGCTGCCGACAGTTATTTATAATTGCCAGACCGTGTCACCGGTCAAAGGCACAGTAGCAATTTCGGGGTGCAGTGAAGAAACTGTGATTATAAAAACTATGTGGGCCATAGCTAATCAAAAACAGTTAGGTGATTTTGACAGTATTATGCAGCAAAATATTATCGGGGAATTTAATTAATGGGGGTAAACCATATGAGACTTTATTTTTATACCAACGAATTTATAAACAATCAGGAAGCCAAGGAAATAGTGAGCCACCTCAAGAGAGCTGAAGTCAGTCTTTTTAGCAATTTGTCGCTCAAAGCCGAGGCCAAAGGTTTTTCTCAAGATCAGCCCTTGGACAAGATGGATGCACTGATTTTTCAGGGCAAGAAACTGGATCCCAAAATAAGCTATCTGGTGGCTCTGGTTTTGTCTCAAAGCAAACCCGTCTTGTGTCTAATTCCTGAAGGCACCAAGCTGGACGAAGCTTGGCATATCTTGCAATCAGATAGTTCTTTGTCCGCCAAATTGCACTTGGAGTTCTATAATCAAGATAATTTGGAAGACAAGGTATTTGGATTCTTAAGGTCCTTGGACAGTGGCAGTATCAAAGATTTGTTCAATATCAAATATACTTTGCGTGTTTCCGGCAAACTAGCGGATTACCTTAATTGGAAAGCCAAGAAATTAAACACCAAAAAGGCCGATTGGCTGCGTGACCAAATCCAAGCTATGATGGCGCAGGATGCTGATTATCAGAAATTTTTAAAAAATAAATTTGTCAGTAAGAATTAATTATGGCTACTCTAAGTCAAGATTATCAATTTGTAGATATGCCGGGGGTAGAGGAAGTAGATAGGCCTTTTTTGATACATCCTAAAGAGTATAATAAAAATTTGGTTATCTTAATACACGGTTTCACTGGCTCACCGTCTACTTTGCGTCATTTGGCTGAGTATTTGGCAGAAAATGATTTGGATGTAGAGGTAGTGCTCTTGGCCGGTCACGGTCGCACTTGGGCTGAACTCAAATCAGCTACTTATCACGATTGGGTAAAGTCAGTTGAAGAAGCCTTGATTAAAAATTTGCCTAATTATCAGAATATATATCTAGTGGGTTATTCCATGGGTGCTAATGTTGCTGTTAATTTGGCTGTCAAATACCCGCAGATAAAAGGTGTGGTGGCTTTGGGTATTTCTATACATTTACAACAGGAAAAGCTGGCTC
>JAHFJB010000103.1 GCA_023246135.1 Candidatus Parcubacteria bacterium | reverse complement strand
ATTACGAAAGCAAATATGATGCTAATTTAGTGCAAGAAATATGCCCCGCACCTATTAAAAAATCTCTGGCCAAAAAACTGCAGGAGCAAGCTATTAAAATGCATCAAGCTCTAGGTGCTCGACATTTAAGCCGCACTGATTTTATTGTTAGTCATGGTCAGATTTACTTTTTAGAAATAAACACTATACCTGGTATGACCAAGAACTCTCTTTTACCCAAAACATTAAAGGCGGCTAGCCTCGATTTTGGGCAATTATTAGAAGATTGGCTTAAATCAGTGATTTAACTAAAAGCCTTGTCAAAAACTATTAATGTGTTAGAATAGAGTGGATTATTTACAGAATTTATATACTTTATGAACAAATATAAACAACTATTTATGAGGGGACAGGCGAGTAGCCGTAGAACCAGAATTAGCTTTGTTTTTATTCTAGTTTTAGCAGTTTTAGCTGGTTTTATAGTATGGCCAGGACATCCAGGCTGGTTTTCCCGATTTAAGATACATTTAGGTCTAGATTTGCAAGGCGGTACGCACTTAGTCTATCAAGCTGATGTATCTGGTTTAGAAGGCACTGATAAGAAAGATAGCGTAGAAGCCTTACGCAATGTAATTGAACGTAGAGTCAATGCCTATGGCGTGTCTGAACCAGTAGTTCAGACTAATAATAGCGGGGATAATTATAGAATTATCGTAGAATTAGCTGGCGTCAAAGATGTTAATGAGGCTATTTCTATGATTGACCGTACGCCACTCTTAGAGTTTAAGACTGAGGCGGATGCAGCGCCAGTTGTCAGTACAGCTACTACTACCGATGAGATCAAAGCCAAAGCTAATGACATACTTAAAAGAGCTTTAGCTGGTGAAGATTTTACTAAGCTAGCTCAAGAATACAGTGAAGACCCAGGGTCAAAAACTAGCGGTGGTGATCTAGGTTGGGTAAAGAAGGGTGTTTTTGTGCCAGAATTTGATAAGGCTATTTTTGAAACACTCAAAGCCGGACAAATTTCCAAAGATTTAGTAGAATCTCAATTTGGTTATCATATTATCAAAAAAATTGAAGAAAGAACTACTGATGGCGAGTTAGAAGTTAATTCGGCTCATATTTTGTTTGCCAAACCCAATGCCGATCAAGGCAGTGTCAATTGGGCCGCTACTGGACTGACCGGACGTGATATACAAAAAGCCCAGTTAAGTTTTAACCGTACCACTCAAGAACCATTGGTCATAGTCACCTTTAATGAAAATGGTAAAAAATTATTTGGCGAATTGACAGCTGCTAATATTGGCAAACCAATTGGAATATTTTTGGATGGTGAGTTGCGGTCTAGTCCAGTTGTTCAAGAGGCTATCAAGGACGGTCAAGCTCAGATTTCTGGTAGCTTTACTGTAGTGGAAGCTCGCCAATTAGTTAAAGATTTAAATCTTGGTGCTTTGCCAGTGCCTATCACACTAATTAGTCAGAAAACTGTTGGTGCTACTTTAGGTGGTGAATCAGTCCACCAAAGCTTAGTAGCTGGCCTGGTGGGATTTTTGGCCGCCGCCTTATTCATGTTGATATTCTATCGTTTGCCAGGTTTTATTTCAGTGTTAGCTTTGGGCCTATATGCAGCAATAACCCTATCTATTTTTGAACTTATACCAGTAACCATGACTTTAGCAGGTGTAGCTGGCTTTATATTGTCTATCGGCATGGCTGTTGATGCCAATGTTTTGATATTTGAAAGAACTAAAGAAGAATTGAAGGCTGGCAAGAGCCTTAATACAGCCATTGAAGAGGGTTTTGTGCGGGCCTGGCCATCAATTAGAGATTCAAATGTTTCTTCTATTATTACTTGCATCATGCTGGCTTGGTTCGGCACTTCTATTATTAAAGGTTTTGCCATTACCCTTGGTCTGGGTATCATGGTATCAATGTTTTCAGCTATCACTGTCACTAGAACCCTCATGCGTATTATTGTTAGTAAAAAATTAGAAAATAAATTATTTTTATTCGGCGTCAAAGCAGTTAATAAAGAAGAATAATTATGCATAAGATAATACAAGCTAGAAATATTTGGTTTACTGTTTCTGGAATTTTTTTAGCCCTAGCCATAGTATCTTTGATTTTATGGGGGTTAAAGCCAGGTATTGATTTTACTGGCGGTAGCTTACTAGAGGTCTCTTATTCAGCTCAGAGACCAAGTATTGATCAGGTCAATACCAGTTTGAGTGACCTTAATTTAAGGAGCTTAAGGGTACAACCAAGTGGTGACAAAAATTTTATTTTGCGTTTTGAAGAAATTAGCGAAGCCACCCACCAAAATATTTTACAGAAAATGGGCTCTATAAAAATTGATAATGTTGATAATAATCAATTAACAGAATTAAGTTTTGAATCCATTGGCCCAGTTATTGGCAAAGAATTAACGCAAAAAGCCATTCAAGCTATTATTTTAGTTTTGATATTTATCGTGCTTTATATTGCCTATGCTTTTCGTAAAGTTTCTAAACCAATTGCCTCTTGGAGATATGGTGTAGCGGCTGTCATAGCTTTAGGCCATGATCTTTTGGTTATTGTGGGTATATTTTCTTTATGGGGACACTTTGGCGGGGCAGAAGTAGATACTTTATTTGTAACAGCCTTGCTGACTATCCTAGGATTCTCTGTGCATGATACTATTGTTACTTTTGACCGTATTAGAGAAAATCTTGCCAAAATTCATGACAAAGATTTTGCTGAATTAGCCAATATTAGTATTAATCAGACCATTGTTAGATCAATTAATACCTCTCTAACTACCTTATTGGCCCTGTCAGCTGTATTTTTCTTTGGTGGAACCAGTATTAGAACCTTTGCCTTGACATTGATCATGGGTATTATTGTTGGTACTTATTCTTCTATATATATTGCTTCCGCCTTACTAGTTACCTGGGATAAAAGAAGTCATAATTAGTGATAAAACGTTTTTTAGCTAATATTAGCCAAAATAT
>JAHFJB010000003.1 GCA_023246135.1 Candidatus Parcubacteria bacterium | reverse complement strand
AGGTTTCCAGTTCCTCATGCTTTAAAAATGAAGTGATGATGTGGCCTTCTCTCTTTAGGCGTGACAAAACTTTACCCCAATTTTTTAGAGTACTAATATCTTTAGTACGATACAGGTCTTCCACTATTTTTTCCCTGTCCGCTCCTTTGATAATGAGTTCACTAGCTAACTCTAAAGTGTTAGGAGTAACCTTGGGTGACTGAAAACTGTTGGTAGCAGCAATCATGCCGGCTAGCAAACAGGTGGCTGATTGTTTGTCTAAATTACTTTGCAATAAATCATAAGAAATCTCCGCTAGCGAAGTGGCACGGCTCTCCACAATGTTTATTTCACCAAAATTTTCATTGAAAATAGAGGTGTCTATATTGATAATATTTGTTTCCTGAAAAAAATGTCTATCATTGCTAAAAATCTGCCCCAGTGATTCTAAGCTATCTGCCCCTAGAGTAATTACCAAATCATACTTATAATCCCCGACTTCAGTATGGACATCACTGTCCTTAAAGATACCGCCTTCCGGCACAATATCAATTACCAATTCCTTATCATTAACATCATAGCTTAATTGTCGAACCTTGGTCTGACTGACATCTACAACAATCCGAAAATTATAGAGATTTTCCAAATTATTTTTCAGAACCACTGCTCTAGGAATAAAACTATAGAGATTAACATCGCCATCAAAAGCTAGATCTACTTTTTTCTTTTTATCAAACAAAACTAAATACCAAGCCGCGGCTGTACTCACAATATCCAGACTAGGATTTTTGGGACCAGTGACTAAAATGCTGGACGCACCATCCAATATCTTATTAATTTGTATAATATCTGTAGCCATTATTATTTTCAATTTGACCCGTAAATTTACAACAGCTACTGCATTTTGTCAAGAAACTAGCGCACTCCATAATAGTTGACTTTTTAGCCCAAATTTAGTAGAGTAAGTGCATTCTACACAATAAATCAGCAAAAACCATGAATGTAAGCACTCTGGCTAGACAATTAAAAATCACTAGCAGCGAGCTCTTAGAAAAATTGCCAAGCTTGGGTTTTGCTATTGGAGCACGAGCTATAAAGATTGATGATAAGCTGGTGCCAAAAATAATGGCTGCCTGGAAAAAATCTGAAAAAAAAGAAGCCTTCAAAAAAGAATTATCACAAGTGGAAGAAAGGGGCAAAGAAGACAAGGATGCGCCAATAAAAAAAGAAGCTAAGGAAATAAAAATTGGCGAAACTATAGTCGTCAAAGATATGGCTGAACTGATGAAATTTCCGGTAGCCAGGCTAATGGGAGAGCTGATGAAAAATGGCATCATGGTTTCTCTTAATGAACGTGTTGATTTTGATACAGCCACCATCATTGCTGAAGACTTAGGCTTCAAAGTTATCAAAATTGATGAAGATATCAAAGAAGAAATCAGCAAAAAAGAAAAATTAGAAGCCCTGCTAAAAAAACGCGACACTAAAGATATCAAAGCACCAGTGGTAGTAGTAATGGGACATGTTGACCACGGCAAAACCAAATTACTAGATGCCATTAGACAGACCAATGTAGTCGATCAGGAAGCTGGCGGTATTACTCAGCACATTGGTGCCTATCAAGTAGTAACCCACAACCGTCCTATAACTTTTTTAGATACCCCTGGGCACGAAGCTTTCAAGGCTATGCGCTCTCGTGGTGGCCAAATCGCTGATATAGCCATACTAGTCGTGGCCGCCGATGATGGACTCCAGCCACAGACTCTGGAGAGCATCTCTGTTATCCAAAAAGAAAAGTTACCATTTCTAGTAGCTATCAACAAGATTGATAAAGAAGGAGCGGATATTGATAAGGTTAAACAGCAATTAGCCGAGATAAACCTCATGTCTGAAGACTGGGGCGGAACAGTGATCACTCAGGCAATTTCTGCCAAACAAAAAACCGGCATCAGCGAGCTCTTGGATATGATACTTCTTATTGCCGATATGGCGGAGCTCAAAGCCGATGATCAAGGTCCGGCTGTTGGTACTATTATTGAATCCCACGTTGATAAAAGCGCTGGGCCAGTGGCGACTGTTTTAGTCCAAGCCGGCACTCTTAAAATGGGTGATATGTTTTTTGTCGGCCATGTATCCGGCAAAATCAAAACTCTAGAAGATTGGAAAGGCATGAGTATCGCTACAGCCAAGCCAGCTACTCCAGTAAGAATCTTAGGGTTGAAAGAATTACCAGCTATTGGCGAAATACTAGAAGTTCTAACTGACAAAAAAGATTTTAAAGACAGGCTAAAAACATCGGCTGGCAAAAACAAAAGTTGGCGGCCAACTAATACTAGCACCAATAGCGATGAGAACGGCGAAGAAAATATCAGTGTCCTTAACTTAATAGTTAAATCTGATGTTTTGGGCTCAGCCGAGGCTATTGAAGAGGCCTTGAGTAAAATAAAAGTACCGGAAACCAAAGTAAAAGTTATCAAAAAAGGCTTAGGACAGGTCACTGAGGATGATGTCCTTAGTGCTGAAGCTACTCAGACTATCATTGTTGGCTTCCATATCAAAGAAAATAAAAATGTCCAAGCCCTAGCCAATGAAAAAAATGTCACTATCCTCTATTTTGATATTATCTACAAACTCTTAGAAGATATTGAGCAAAGATTAAAAAATATTAAAAGCAAAAAAACCATCCACAAATTTTTGGGCCGTTTGGAAGTCCTGGCAATTTTCAAAAAAAATAAAGATGGCATGATTATTGGCGGTAAAGTAGTTGAAGGCAAGATATCCAAAAATGCCAAAATCAAAGTCTTAAAAAATAATGAAGTGGAAACTATCGGACAGTTAGCTAGCTTGCAATCAGCTCGGGAAAATGTAAGTGAGGTAGCCCAAGGCAATGAGGCGGGGCTAGAATATAAAGGTGACCCAATTATTGAGATCGGCGACACTTTAGAATTTTTTGAAGAAATTTATGAGTAGACGAACCGAACAGGTCAGCTCTCTGCTTTGTGCTGAGATAAACCAGATCTTACTCAAAGATTTTGAAGCGCCTTTGGGCACACTGATAAGCGTATCTCAAGTAGAGGTGTCGCCTGACCTCAAAAATGCTACAGCCTATGTCAGCATTATCCCTTCCAATCATATTGGTTCTGGTTTAGAAAAAATAAAAAGATTTGGACCTCATGTCCAAAAAATTATTGGCGGGCAGTTAAAAATGAGAAGCACACCCAAGATAACTTGGCAGCTTGATGAGCGCGATCTCAAGTATAGCGCTATTGATGAAGCTTTGAACTCTTAAATTTATCAACCCCGCCCCGCATTCGCGGGGCGGGGTTTTGTTATTGACTAAACTCATTTTTAGCGCTATATTTATCGGCTATGGAAAATCATAAAAACATCAGTCAAAGTATCTGGCAAAAAGTTGGCCAGGCCACTGACATACTAATTGTCTCCCATCGAAATCCTGACGGCGACACTATTGGGGCAAATTTAGCCTTGGCTATACACTTAAAAAAATTAGGTAAAAATGTCACTAGTTTTTGTTTTGACCCAATACCCGCCAGTTTAAAATTCTTGCCGCAAAATAATATCATCACTGATACGCATTTGATTTTTACAAAAAAATACGACCTTATCATCACTGTAGACTGCTCTAACTTAGAGTTGGCTTCTATAGAAAATCTGATCACTGCCCTGAAAAATAAATTTACCTTAATCAATATTGATCACCACATCTCCAATCCGCTCTATGGTGATATCAATTTAGTTTTGCCTAATACTTCCTCAACTTGTGAATTGCTCTACGATCTATTGTCTGATTGGCAAATTACTTGGAACCAAGATTTAGCTACTAACCTAACCTGTGGCATACTAACTGATACGGGCGGACTAAAGAATCCTTCCACTACTTACCTGTCTATCTCTGCTGTTGCCAACCTGATTAGCTATGGAGCCAATATCAGCAAGATTACCCAAAAAACCATGAACCAAACTACTGTCAGCAAACTCAAGCTCTGGGGACGAGCGCTAGAGAGGCTCAAAAAAATAAACAAATATAATTTGGTCTATACTTGGTTGACACAACAAGATTTTATCGACTGCCAGGTTGACGAAACTGTGAGCGAGGGCCTGTCCAACTTTCTTCATATCCTCAATGAAGGAAAAATTACCATGATTTTGAAAGAAACAAATAATCAAATGATTAAGGGATCACTACGAACTAATGCAGACATCGATTTGACTAAACTAGCCGCCAAATTTGGCGGCGGCGGCCACAAAAAAGCTGCCGGTTTTAGCTTGCCAGGCCGATTAGAGTATGCTAATAATAAGTTGAGAATTGTCTAGACAATTCTCGCCACGCACTTGTATAGTCTATAAAATATATAAAAGTTAAAATCCATATGCTAATACCTACAGTTATCGAAAAAGTCCCAGGCGGCGAAAGAGCTTACGATATCTATTCGCGTCTTTTAAAAGACCGCATTATATTCTTGGGCGACCCAATTGATGATCGGATAGCCAATTTAGTCATTGCCCAGCTCTTATTCCTTGATGCCCAAGACCAAAAAAAACCTATCAAGATGTATATCAATTCTCCAGGCGGCTCCGTCACCGATGGTTTGGCTATCTATGATACTATGCAACACGTCACTAGCCCCGTCTCTACTATCAGCGTGGGCATGGCCGCTTCTATGGCCGCTCTACTGCTCTCAGCTGGCGCCAAAGGCCAAAGATATGCTTTGCCTAACTCCGAAGTACTGCTTCATCAGGTAATGGGCGGCGCGACTGGCCAAGCCAGTGACATCAAAATAAAAGCTGAACAAATTCTCAAATTAAAAGACAGATTAAATAAAATTTTGCACCAACACACCGGACAACCGCTGAAAAAAATTGAAAATGACACTGACCGCGACTACTATCTGACAGCCGAAGAAGCTCTCCAGTACGGTTTGATAGACAAAATAATCAAGTAACACAAAAAAAACTTTTACAATTTTTTCAAAATGTGCTAATATATTTTGCGAGACGAGTTTTATGGGTTCTTTAACCCACAAAACATACACTCGTCATGGGACCATCAGTGTGTAACGTCACTTTTAGCCGAAAGACTTCGAGAGATGCAACACATCAAGCTGATGGTCTTTATAATTATCAAAAAAAATCAGCCTCGAGTAAGCGGGGCTGATTCGTTTAATTATTATATACTTTACTATTTCAAACCAACGCCATCAACTGTAATTACTAAATATAGCTCTTTCAAAGTATTAATATTAGTACCACTCTCAATCAAATATTTTTTGTAGTCCGCGCCAATAATCCATATATTGCCCTTCTGGCTATCAATGAGAATACGCCCTACGCCCAATCTTTTAGCAAGGCTATCTGACAATTTTGCCCGAGAAGATTTAAGTGGGTTATACTTATTAGCCACTTCAATACCATCAGCAATACCATCGCCATCAGTATCCGCTCTATTAATATCAGTGCCGATAGCTGCTTCCAATGAATCAGCCAAGCCGTCACCATCAGTATCACCACCAGGGACTAAGCCGGTAGCTATCTGAGTAAGGTTATTGATACTAATACCCAAGGCTTGCTTAGCTAGTTGTTGCACTAAACTACTATTATCAAAAACTATAACCTTACTTTTAGTATTGACGTAGAATAATGCTTGCGCAACCTCATCATAGACCAATCTATTTTTTAAAGTTCTAACAATCTGTTGGGCTGTTTGTTTTTTGACTTTAACAGCTATGGTTTTTACTTCATTCTGTCTAACCCTTTGACTATCCTGGACTGCTTTGCTCACCAAAACTACACTCTTAACAACGCTCTGATTATCGGTGGTGCTCAAAGGTAAATTATATTTTGCAAAACAAGCGCTTTGATTATTGGCAGCCTTATACTGGCTGATCAAGACCGTATCTGTAAGATTAATGCGGCCATCATTGTTGATATCAAATATAATTGAATAATTATTCTGTCCCTGCGAAGCACCCAAAGAATCTTGCAAACCCTTAAAAGTTCCATTACACCAATCTACGTTTAAATAATTATTGCTATTATAAGTATTACTAAATTGAGCCTGGCAAGCAGCATCATTACTCTGCCCATACCAAGAATTCATAAGCGATAAATCATTTAGATTAACCACTCCGTCATGATTTAAATCAGCTACTTGATTAATAGTGCTAGTAGCCATGACAGCCGAAGACACTATACCACTAAGAGCACTACACCATGCACTATAAGTTGTTACTGGCGGTATATTATTTCCTGTTGGTGTAGTAGCATTGACTATGTTCGAATAGGCCGAATAATTATTCGCCACGTCAACTGCCCTGACTCTATAGTAATACGTAGCATTATTAGCTAAACCAGTGTCATTATACGAATTAGCTGTAGCGGTAGCAATTTGACTAAAACCAGTGCTGGCACTGTTGGAGCGCTCTATTAGATATCTAGACACCCCGACATTATCAGTAGAGGCCAACCAATCCAATATTATTTGCGTACTAGTGGCACTAGCCGATAAATTACTAGGCACGCTAGGTGCCTGAGTATCAGTAGCTGGCGGCGTTACTGGCGGATTATTGCCACTAGACATTGTCACTGCATAACCGCTCTGATTAGCAATATTATTACTGTCTAAAACATAAGCATAAAGTTGCTGACCAGTGGTAAAAGTACCTTGATTTACAGCTATTTGAATTGAGTTATTATTCCAAGAATTTGGTATTTGAATTTCACATTGACCCTTATTTGACCACGAAGCGCCAGTACACAACTCTACCCTAGCCGGACTGACATCAACATACAACTCGTCCCACCAGGTTTCCATCTGTGGTTGTGGAGTTCCGGTATCAGTAGCAAAATAAAAACCTAGCCACATATTATGAAAACGACAACCCGATGGATCAAATATGCCATTCATATCCATCCACGGCTGGCCATCTAGCCAGATGCGGGCATGACCGTCGTTCTGACCCAAAGTCCCTTGGGTCATCCAAATTTCATAACGATGCCAACTGCCCGTCTTAAGATCACCATTCATACCATAATACATATTACAGTTAGCTGAAGTATACCCAGGTATCCCAATCTCATCATCACAGAGAGAACAGGGAACCCCATTCGGGCAACTATTGGCTACATACATATGCCCCGAGTTCGTACTGGGATAAGCATCTTGGCGAAACTCCCAACTACGCTCATCAAGATCACCTTGGCGAAGTTGTATCCATTTAAAATTACGACTAGGTGCTCCAGAGGCAGTCCTGTAAAACCACCCCGACATATAAACTTCGCCATCAAAAACTCCTTGCAAGCTGATCTCGCTATTATAGTTACCCCCAGTAAAATTTTGATAAGCTGACAATGTGTCTGGCAGACGAACATGTGTATTGCTGTAGCGTGGTTCTTTACCAGCCTGAGATGCACCGGTGGTCCAGCCGCCGTTTACCTGACTAGGCAAGCGCGCACCAAGCGTGCCACTATCAAAATCATCCCATCTCAGTGGGCTGGCTTGAGTTTTTGTGCCAAAGCCGCTACCGCGAATTATCACATTAGAATCGTTAGCCACACCCCCCTCTATTGAGGAAATAGATGGTGCGGCAGATGGCGCTTCAGAAACTGGCAAATTAAAATTAGATAAAGTTATAGTGAACACACTCACTACACCTATAATCAAAGCCAGAATAGATTTCTCACTAAGATTTTTGCTAAAATAAGACGAAATTTTAATAGACATATTTTTTATGTTTTTTTATTATATTTATAAAATATTTTCTATTAATTAATAAAAAAATTGGCTCTGCCCCAAAAATTATGGGCATGCCAATTCAAACTTACCTAGATATGATAGCATAAGAAAACACTTTTGTCAATAAAATTCCCCTGTATTTAGGCCTTGATTTTTTTCTATTATTATGTTAGAGTAAACAACGAGGATTAAAATAATAGTAAAAAATTAGCTAATCCTCCTAATTTAAACAATTAATTTACTGTTTATACTGTTTTGAAAAGCCCTGATTATATAAGGCTAAAACTCCAATTCTATCTCTAATTTCAAACAATTTGATGTCTATAAACAACTTAAGCTATAATAGCAACACATCAACTATCTCAGAATAGAATTTTGAGTTATTGTTTCATCTCTCAAAACTAAAGCAGTAAACCGAAAGGTTAAAAACAATGGAATATTTCTGGTTAATCACCGCCCTGATTTTTGGTGCGTTTTTTGGCTTTTTCGCCAAAAAGCTCCTAACAGGCCAGGCGATTAGTTCAGCCGAAAGAAAAGCTGAACAAATTTTATCAAATGCTAAACAAAAAGCTAAAGACGAACTCTTAGAATCCAAAGACAAGGCCTTGCAGGTCATTGAAGAAGCTAAGACAGATGAAAAAGAGCGTCGACAAAGATTGCAAGAAATTGAAAATCGTTTAAGTCAAAGAGAAACTCTATTTGACAAAAAAATATTGGAGCTTGAAGAAAACAAACAAAAAGTTGCCCAAAGCAAACATCAGTTGGATAAAACTCGTGAAGAAATCCAAAAAGTCAAAGAAGAGCAAATAACCAAACTGGAAAAAATCGCGGCCCTAAGCCAAGAAGAGGCCAAGGAAGTTATAATCAAAAATACCGAGCTTAGGATGAAAGATGAGCTCATGCACCGTATGAGAAAATTAGAAGACCAGGCCAGTGAAGAATTGGAAAGCAAGGCCAGGGATATATTAAGTTCGGTTATTGAAAGATGCGCAGCTCCCCACACTGTAGAGACTACTACTACAGCCGTTGACTTACCTAATGAGGAAATGAAAGGACGCATCATTGGTCGTGAAGGTCGTAATATCAAAACTATTGAACAATTAACTGGCGTAGAAATTATTATTGATGATACTCCAGAATCAATCCTTATTTCTGCCTTTAACCCAGTTCGTCGACAATTAGCCAAACGAGCCCTAGAAAAACTCATGGCTGATGGTCGTATTCACCCTGGCCGTATTGAAGAAACTGTCCAGCAAGCTAAAAAGGAACTAGCACTGGATATCAAAAAAGCTGGCGAAGAAGCCGTATACCAAGCCGGTATTATTGGTTTGGATAACAAATTAGTCCAAGTCTTGGGCCGCTTGAAATACCGCACCAGTTATGGCCAAAATCAATTGCAGCATGCCCTTGAAGTCTCTCACTTGGCCGGACTCCTAGCCGCCGAGCTCAAGGCTGACATCTCTATTTGCAAAAAAGGTGGCTTACTTCATGATATTGGCAAAGCCTTAGACCACGAAATCCAAGGATCACACCCAGAAATCGGTTATGACCTTATGAAAAAATTTGGTTTGCCTGAAGAAGTGGCTTATCTATCGCTCGCCCACCACGAAGACCATCCCAAGACTCTAGAAGGCATCATTGTAAAAATTGCTGATGCCATCTCTGGATCCAGACCTGGCGCTCGTCGTGATTCTTTTGAAGAATACATCCAAAGGCTGACGGAACTAGAAAATACCGCCAAAACTTTTGCTGGCGTTGACAAGGTTTATGCTATTCAAGCTGGTCGAGAAATCCGTGTCTTTGTTTCTCCTGAAGATATTGATGATTTCAGCGCTACTAAGTTGGCCCGAGATATCGCCAACAAGATAGAAGCTGACCTCAAATATCCTGGCGAAATAAAAGTCACGGTCATCAGAGAAAAAAGAATTACTGAATATGCCCGCTAAGACAAAAATCATATTTTTTGGAGATGTCTCCGGTGCAATGGGCCGACAAGGGATAAAGCTTATTGTCCCCCGCTGGCAAAAAAAATATAAACCAGACATCTTCATTGCCAACATAGAAAATCTAGCCCACAACAAAGGCGTTACTTTGCGTACTATGGAAGAAATCTATAATTCGGGAGTTAGACTTTTTACTGGGGGTAATCATATCTGGAAAAAATATGACATCGCTAAGTTAGCCCAAGAAACTGACTATCAGATTGCTTGCCCAGCCAATGACATGCGTACTCCCCAAAAATATCTTTACCAGACTATAGAAATAAATGGCTGTAAGCTAAATGTTATAAGTTTGGGGGGACAAACTTATATGAATGACGACAACCTCAGCAATCCTTTTCTAAAAATTGACGAGGTCTTGGCTCAGCTACCTGAAAATTCTAATATTATCATAGATGTCCATGCCGAAACTACCAGTGAAAAAAGAGCCTTGGGATTTTATCTAGACGGCCGAGTATCAGCTGTGCTAGGCACACACACTCATGTACCGACAGCTGATGCCCAGATACTAGAAAAAGGCACGGGCTATCTTACTGATATCGGCATGGTTGGGCCACATGATTCTATCTTGGGGATAAAAAAAGAAATTATTATTGAAAAATTTCTTACTGAGAGCAAAATTGTTCATGATGTTCCAAAAACTGGTCAGATTGAAGTAAATGCAGTATTATTAGAGATAGATAATACCAACCATAAAACTAAAAAAATCACCCCTTTAAGGGAGATTATCAATTAAAAATATGAACAAAGCTCAACTTATTGAAACCGTATCTATCAAGGCCGGCGTCAGCCGCAAAGAAGCCGGAGATGTCCTAGAGTCTTTTGAAAAATTAGTCATTGAAAGGCTTAAAGGAGGCCAAGAACTAACGCTAACTGGCTTTGGCACCTTCTCAGCTCGAGAAAGAAAAGCACGGCAAGGCGTTAACCCACAAAACCCTAGTGAAAAAATCACTATACCCACTGTGGTTGTGCCTAAATTTAAAGCTGGCAAGACTCTCAAAGACGCCCTCAAAAAATAATCATGGAGCTAACCTTAAAACAAGTCAAACAGGATCCGCGGATTAATTCTTTTATTGACCAGACGGAAAAGTATATGCGCTCTTTGGGTTATACTGATCATGGACGCCGTCATCTTGATATAGTCAGTGATAGAGCTCGACACTTAAGTAGCCGCCTGGGACTA
>JAHFJB010000102.1 GCA_023246135.1 Candidatus Parcubacteria bacterium | reverse complement strand
GATTTTAAAGTAGCTGGTACTAGTGAGGGTATTACTGCTATCCAATTGGATATAAAGTTAGGCGGTATTAGCTATGATGTGGTTAAAGAAGCTTTAGATAAGGCTAAAGTAGCGCGCCTTAAAGTTTTGTCAGTAATGGCTCAAGCTATTAGTGAACCAAGAAAAGAGTTATCTCCATACGCACCGCGTATTACTAGTCTCCATATTGATCCTAACAAAATCAGAGAAGTTATTGGTTCAGGTGGTAAGATTATCAATGAGATTATTGATGCCTGTAATGTCAGTATTGATATTGAAAAAGATGGTTTAGTAATGATCACCTCTACCGATGAAGAAGGTGCCCGCAGAGCCAAAGAGTGGATTGAAGGCATAGTCAAAGAAATTGAAATTGGTGAGATTTATGAAGGGCCAGTCACTGGTATTATTACTGACAAGAATAATGGCAACGAGATTGGCGCTATTGTAGAACTTCTGCCCGGCAAGGATGGCATGGTCCATATTTCCCAAGTTGCCTATCAGCGTATAAATAAAATCAGCGATGTTATAAAAATCGGTGATAAGGTAAAAGTCAAAGTTATGGACGTTGACAGAGAAAAAAATAGAGTCAGTTTGTCCATTAAGGAACTCTTGCCAAAACCAGATTTTATACAATCAGATTATCCGGCTAAGAAAGATTATGGTAACCATCGTGATAAAAAACCAGGATTTTTTAGAAAATAAAGCCTAATTTAGCCAATACAATAATGGATTGGTCACTATTACTTAAAAATAGCTATAAACAGCCATGGTTTAAGATAGTCCTTATTTTGGTGTTTTTAGCTATTTTTTGGTTAGTAAAATTTTCACCTCAGAAAAATAGCGGGCCAATACTAAGTTATTTGCCAGTTGATACTAGTTTTTTTTATGAATGGACTAGTGACGCGTCAAGGGCAGACAATTATTTTTCCAAGATTAATATTTTTGATACTCAAGTGCCTAATGCCAAGCTAAACGATTTAAAAAATATCTGCAGTGGTAATTGTCCTAAGTTTGAAGAAATAATTTGGTTTAAACTTAGCAGTGAGACAGGGGATAGTTATTTATTAAAAGTAGCTAATTGGTCTAAACAGTCCCTCAAGTCTGTTCGGGAAATTAACCATAATTTTATTTTTAAAGAGCTCAGTCCCGATGTTTATTTGATAACAACCAGTAAATCATTGGCTGATAGTGTAGAGGGGGCAGTTAATAACAAATTTAGTATAGTTGATGAAAAAGCTGGCCTTAATATTTATTGGCAAACATCTCAAGCGCCTGAATTTTTAAATAATCTTACTTCACTTATACGTCCGGCCATAAACGGAGAGGATATTTTTATGAATTCTCAGGTTAAAGACGGCAAAACTAGCTTAAAATTTTTTCAAGCAACTAATAATCAAGTTGTCAGGACCAAGTCTTTCAGTGAAGTGGCTTTGCCAAAAGATTTCTCTTTAGCCCTGGGTTTTTCTTCTAAAAATAGTGCGCAGTTTTTGGAAGATATTATACCACAGTTGGTTGAGCCAATTTTTGTTAGTTTGCCAGAGCAGAATTTTCAAAAAAATGAATTAAATACTTATTTGGCTAGTGATAATTTATTGCTGGGGCAGGGCGAGGACTGGCTACTGGTTGGTTTTAATGACTGGCAACCGCAAGTAAATAATTTTTTGAGTAAAATTGAGGCCAAAGAAGTTAGAAAGACTTTACCCGATGGCACTGTTTATACCGAATTACAGGCAGCTGACGATCAGACAGCGTCTGACCATGAATTTAAGGGTCAAAAATACTGGCAAATAGGGGATTTATTTGGTGGGCAGTTAAATTCTGCCTATTATTTGACTAATCGTCAGTATTTTCTAGAGCAGGTCATTGATAAGCCGGTCAAATTTGCCGCTTGGTGGCCCTGTGGAGCAGTTGAGGATAATATTGGTGATATTTTAGCATGGTCAGTACCAGCTCTACCTAATGTGCCCATTAGGACTTATTTACAGAATATAAATGTTGAGTCTTTAAATATCTCATCTTTTAGTAATAATTCTACTCAAGGCTGGCAAATCTGCGTATATTAATTTATATTGAGTGTCCTCATAGACTTTTGTAAGGGGATATGTGGATAACTTGTGAATATCATGAAATTATTTTTGACAATTTTGTCAAATTATTTTTTTATTGATGTTTTTTTAGCTAATATTAGCTTAAATATGTCGTTGACATTTATGCACAGATATGATATACTAATAGTAGATAAATAAGGATCTTTACATATTTGTATGGAGGATTGAGTATTAAATATTTAGTACCCACCCCTTCCTATTTTACTGTTTCATAAAATTATAAGAGTCGCCTTGACCGACTCTAAAGTTTCGAAAAACAAAAACAAAAACAATAAAAAAGGCCCTCCTTTCTACGCCGCAGACTTGGACACTTGTATACACTAGCGTTCAGCTCCGCGGCGTCGAAGAGAACAAAGCCGTGAACCGGTAAAATAGAGCCCTCCGAGTCAAGGAGAGGATTTACAATAACGCCTCCACAGGCGTATCTGTGACCAATTCGACTTACAAAAGAGTCAAACCAGATCAAGTGGAAGCGCTAAAGGCGCACCCACCAGCCACAAAACAACATGTATTGGGCACCGGACGTGCGCCTTTTCAATTTGTCCAAATTTTGCCCAGAGACCCCTTGAAGGCTTGATTTTCAAGGGTTTATCTGCTAGACTGTAGGGGTTATTGAATTAAAAAATAATTATAAAAGCTATGAAATTGGACGCCAAATTTATTGCCGAGAGAAAACAAGATTTGGAAAAACGCCGCGAGGAACTCCTCAAGGAGTTAAATGCAGATGCAGTCAAGGTGACTGACAATGATTATGACGCCAAGTTTGTAAATTTGGGCGATAAAGACGATGAGAACGCCGCTGAAGTTGCTTTGTTTGAAGAAAATCTGTCTTTGGAGAAAACATTAGAGGTTTCTCTATATAATGTTAATAAAG
>JAHFJB010000101.1:680-3044 GCA_023246135.1 Candidatus Parcubacteria bacterium | reverse complement strand
TTACCAAAAGTAGTTCTACCAACAATCTTAGCCCTACCATAATCCTGCAAGGCACCAGCCAAAATCTCTGAAGCAGAAGCTGACCCTTCATTGACCAAAACCACGGTCTTAATATGAGCTAGGCTCATCTTTTTAGTGGCTTTATATTCATTATCATTACTCTTATCACCCGAAGTCTCCTTCACTACCACTTGGCCCGGCTCTAACCAATAGCTGGTCAAATCCACAGCTGTATCCAAGAAACCACCGGGATTATTGCGCAAATCCAAAATAATTCCTTGTGGGTTATCACTCAATGCTTTCTGAGCAGCTTTGGCAAAAAGCCCGCTAGTATCGTTATTAAAACTGCTAACTTTTATTATTGCCAATCTGTTTTCTAATTTATAAGTGACACTAGGCACACTGATTTTGTCACGAATTATTTTAACATCTCTAGTTGACTGCTCACCTTCAGAATAAATTGTCAGTGTCACGGTACTACCCTTATCGCCTCGGATCAGACTCACGGCTTCATCAGCTGACATGTCAGTGGCATCGGTCTTATCAATAGACAAAATCTTATCCCCAGATTTAAGTCCGGCTTTCTCGGCTGGTGTATCGGGTAAAGGCGCCACTATTACCAAAAATCCATCCTTGCGGCTAATCTCAGCCCCAATACCATAAAAAGTGCCATCTAACTCTTGAGTAAATTCTTTGGTTAACTCTGGTGTCAAAAATACTGAATGAGGATCACCCAAAGCTTTAACTATGCCACCAAGAGCACCATAAAACAAATCCTTATCATCAATCTTATTTTTATCTAAATAATCACTATGAAGCACATCCCAAACTTGAGCAAATAAATCAGGGTCAACTTTAGCGCTACTGCCAAAAATATCAATCAATTTATCAGCCGAATATTTAACAGGCCTCTCGTTAGAACTTTTTTTAGTTCCCAAAATAAATCCGGCACAAAAAACAATAAAAATAATAAAAACAACTAGGCTGGCTTTAGTCATTTTAAGCCACCAAGGTTTAGATTTTTTTATTTCAGGTGTGCTGGTTTTAAACTGATCCATCATCCTCTCGCTTTATCTTAGCTCCTAAATTAGATAGACGCTCATCAAGCATCTCATAACCGCGGTCAACTTGATAGATGTTAGTGACAGTGCTGGTGCCAGAAGCGCCTAGAGCGGCAATAATTAGAGTTGCTCCGGCCCGCAGATCAAAACTAGTTATTTCTTTACCAAACAATGGCGAGGGACCGATAACCACAATACGATGCGGATCAGATACTACAATATTGGCGCCCATTTTCTTAAGCTCGGCTACATATTTGAGCCGGCCATCATACATCCAATCATGAACTAGAGTTGTACCTTCAGCTTGGGTCATTAGTACTGTAAAAGGCTGGACTAAATCAGCGGCAAAGCCTGGATAAGGCATATCATGAAGTTTTTTTATTGCCTGCAAATCTACCTTACCGTCAACCTCAATATTGGCCAAACTGTAATTAGGATTTGGACTCTTATCCAAATATTGGATATCTAACTTGAGCCCAACCTCCTTATATTTTTCTATCTCCATATACAGGAAGCTTGGCGCTACGTTTTCAATCATAAATTTTGACCGAGTAACGCCAGCCAAACAGATAAAGGTGCCAGTTTCAATCGGGTCAGGCATAATATGATAATCTACGCCATGCAAAGATTTGGCACCTTTGATGTTAAGATTATGCGTGCCAATACCCTCAATCTCCGCTCCCATCTTTTGCAAAAACCAACATAAATCTTGGACCGAAGAATCAGCGGCTGCAATTTTGACAGATATACCTCCTTGATTAAGAGCGGAAGCCAGCAAAATATTTTCTGTACCAGTCACAGAAAATTCACTCATGACAATCTCCTCATCAGCCGGACGTTTTTTTTCTAAAATATAAAAATTATCATCCTTGGCTACATCAATACCCAATTTAGCAAAAGCATCAAAATGAGTATCCATAGACCGTGAGCCGATTTGGCAACCACCCGGCTCTTTGGTACGCAAATGCCCAAAACGAGCCAAGAGTGCTCCCATCAGCAATATGGAAGAACGCATGGTGCTAACAAGCTTCATATCCATCTTAGCTGGATCAACATCAGCACAGTTGATTTTGACACTATTTTTGTCAGTCCAAACTACTTTGGCACCCATAGATACCAAAATCTGTAGCATCCTTTTGACATCTTCAATTAAAGGCACATTATGGAGATTAACATCCTCTTTGGTCAGCAAGGTAGCGGCAATAATCGGCGTAGCTGCATTCTTAAAACCAGCCACTTTAATTGAGCCGTGTAGATTGTGACCACCTTGAATAATAAAATTAGACATAGTATAGTAAATAAT
>JAHFJB010000101.1:0-670 GCA_023246135.1 Candidatus Parcubacteria bacterium | reverse complement strand
TGAATTTACAATATAAATAATACCTCAAATTTAAATTTCTAACAAGCATGAACAAAACCTCGAGTCGCCTCACTTACAGCCTATTTTTCTTGCTATTTTTCATTATGACGCCCCTTTTAACTTTTTATGCTTTAGGCTATAGATATGACTTTAAAACCGGCAACGTAGAAAAAGACGGCGCCCTTTATGTCAAGTCCTATCCTCGAAGCGCTGACATATACCTTGATGGCAAAAAAATCTCCAAAAAAACACCTACTCAGATAATAAATGTCCGAGCGGCTATTCACGCTGTCCAGGTCCAAAAAAATTCTTATGTGCCTTGGTTTAAAAAACTAGAGGTCAAACCAGGCGACACTACTTTTGCCGAAGATATTGTACTCTTTTTGGCCGACCGGCCAAAAACTAATCTTAGCTCTGGCGGCAACAAATATCTAGTCAATGAATTAAAAAATAAATACGCCTATTTGACTCCAAATTATCATCTGATGATTACTGATGTTGAAGAAGCCAAAAATTATGATATTTTTACCTTAGACAAAAATTATGATTTTGTGGCTTGGTCCAAAGACGATCAAAAATTATTACTAAAAAATAGCACCAACTATTATATTTTTGATATCAACCAAAAAAAAATAAATAAACTGGCGCTCGACTCCATTGATAAGATAAT
>JAHFJB010000100.1 GCA_023246135.1 Candidatus Parcubacteria bacterium | reverse complement strand
GATGCTAGTTGTTTTGCATTGGCTGAAGCAGTTTTTGGTGCTGGCAGAAAATATAAAACAGTCGTCGGTATTATCTGGGGCACGGGCTTGGGCGGAGCCATTGTTATTGATAAAAAGATTTTTAGTAGTGGTAGCGAACCCGGTCATACAGTTTTGGATCCAACCGCTAAGATAAAATGTGTTAGTGGACACTACGGTGATTTGGAATCATTTACTTCAGCGCCAAATTTAATCAAATATTACAAGCTATTTGGTGGAAAAAATAATCTTGCTGATTCTACTTATATTATGAATGGCAGCGATAAGGCGGCTCACTTGGTCAGAGAGCAAGCTATTAAATATTTATCTATAGCTTTAGCTTTTATTATCAATCTCCTTGGCCCCGACATTATAATCTTGGGTGGGGGCATTAGTAATAGCCGGCATTACCAGCAAATAAATAATTTGGTAAATAAATTTGTTGCCCCAAGCTTTAGGGGTAAGTGCCCAGTTGTGAAATATAGACTAAGTGATTCGGCGGGTAGCCTAGGAGCTGCCTACTTAGCTTTGAAGACTAGATAGAGAAAGTATTTGCTATTATGGTAATAAAATGGCATTATTAAAGGGTAGCCTAAATATTAATTTTAAATATATGGAAATTGATAAAATAGAGTTAATAAAATTGTTAAATAAGGATTTAGAATTAGAGTATTCAGCTGCTGTTCAATATATCCAGCATGCCGCCGTTATGACTGGAGCCGAATACGGCGATATTATCAAAGAGATAAAGATTCACGCCACTGAGGAAATCCAACACGCTATGATTTTGGCTGATCAAATTGATTATTTGGGCGGCGTGCCGTCAGTTGATGTCGGCAAGATTCTGACTTCTAAAGATAATATTGAAATGTTGGAGCAGGATTTGGCTGGAGAAAAAGATGCTATTGAGCGTTACAAAATGCGTATTGAGCAAGCTGAATATATCAAGGAGTTTGCCTTGAGCGGACAACTGAGAAATATCTTAGCCATGGAGCAAGAGCATGCCATGGATTTGATGCAGGTACTAGGTAAATAGTATTTTATTATTTAATATAAGTAGTATGCCTGAAAATTTTAACAATTTGGCTGATATGCCACCAGTGCCACCGACAATACCGCCAGTAATGCCAGTTGCACCCATGACACCAATGCCACCTACTAATGTTGAGGGTGGTCATCATTCTCCTAAGTATGCTTTTTTCTATTTAGTCTCTTTTGCTACTCTGCACTCTATAGCTTTTGCAGTCGGGGCAGTGATCTTTTCCTTAATTGACAAATATTTGCCTGACAAGGTCTCGATCTTTTCTTATTTTAATGGGGCTCTGGTCAAAGGAGCGATTTCCGCCTTGATTGTGGCCACTCCTTTGTATTATGTGAGCACTATTTTGATTAGACGCGGGTTACTAAGAAATGAGGTAAGTCTTCGTATTGGAGTAAGGCGTTGGCTGACTTATCTTTTGTTATTTGTGACTGTGATGGCCATGGTTGGCTGCTTGATTGTTATGATCAATGGGCTATTGGATGGCGAGCTGACTTCTCGTTTTGTCTTTAAGACTTTGACAGTGTTTTTGATAGCTGGTTTAGTGTTTATTTATTACCTCTATGATGTTAGTCGTAAGGTTATAATAGCCGGCGATCCAGTGGTGCGGGCATTCTTCATTGGTTCACTAGTTTTGATACTGGCCGCTTTGGTTACTAGCTTTTTCTTAGTAGAAACACCGGGCCAAACTCGTAAGAAAAAAATAGATGCGGAGATTGTGCAGGAATTAAGTCGTATCCAAGACTCTGTGACTGAATATGTTAGACAAGAAAATGCTTTACCAAAAACACTTAGTGATTTGTCATCTCTGAGCGGTTTGAGCTCCTATTATAAACTAACATCAGAGCAATTAGTTAACAACAATACCGGCAAACCTTATATCTATAATGTTGTATCTAGCAATATAAATACCGGCAAATACCAATTGTGTACTGATTTTCAAACTGATAGCGAAAAAAATAAAGATATTAGAGATGTAGGCCTTTACTATGATAATAGTAACTTTAAATATACGGTGGGCTATAATTGTTTTGATGCTTCAGTAACATTTGATAGCTCAATTGGGTCAACGGGACAAGGGGTTCCTTCTATTGTTTCTTCTAATTGGTCTGGTTGCGCTAATTTGGATACTTTTGGTACCTGTGACAAATATTGCGCAAGTATTGGCAAGATTTGTCGTGATACGGGTTTGACTAGTCGTGGATATGTCGGCTGGGGTACGGAAGCGTGGGGTGATGAGACTAGTTGTCAATATGGATTGCAAGGTTCTGGTCAACTAAAATGTGGAGAAGCGTCAGACGGTGGTGGCGCTCGCTGGAAGTGTAATTGTGAGTTGTCTAACTATTAATTCAATTATATGGATACATTATCAAACAGCAAAAGCGTAAAAAATAATTCTGCCAAATTCGCATTTTTTTACATTTTGTCTTTGGTGGCCTTGGTCTTTATGACTGTAGGTGCAGGCATGATTATTTTTCAGATTATCAACAAGGCTATCATTGATATTATTAGTGACTATAGCGTTCAGTATTCTGATTCTCAGATGAAATTTGCTATAGCAGCGATAATTATATCTACGCCTATTTATTATTTTACGACTAGGCAAATTCACAAAAATTTATTTTCCGGTGAACTGGACAAAGAATCTGGTGTCAGGAAATGGCTAACCTACTTAATACTTTTAGTAGCCTTTATAGTGATGATTAGTTGGCTGATTGCTACTATCAGTAAATTTTTGGGTGGAGAACTTACCACTAAGGTTATTTTGAAAGCAGTTACAGTCTTAGTCATTTCTGGCGCAGTTTTTGCTTTTTATTTTTATGATATCAAGCGCGAAGAAATACTCGGCAAAAAAGATAAGGTAGTAAAGATCTATTTTTATAGCTCTCTGGCCTTGATTTCAGCTATTTTTGTCGCTTCCTGGTTTTTTGTAGAATCACCGACTGTGACCAGGAACAAGAAGATTGACAATGTGACTATTAATAATTTTTATCAGATAGATAGCAGTCTTAAT
>JAHFJB010000099.1 GCA_023246135.1 Candidatus Parcubacteria bacterium | reverse complement strand
CATGCGACAAAAATCAAATTTTATTTTTGCCCAACTGATTGTCTTTGGCGGTCTACTTGTGATATTTTTTTTAACTGCTTTTTATAAAATATATAATTTTATTTTTTCAGCGCTTGGTGAAATCGTAACCAGACAGGCTAGCGCTGCTTGCGGATGCCAAATTGCAACAACTTCTACCAACTATACACTCCTGGGCGCGGTTTCTTTATTCGGCCTAGCCATTCTAGCGACATTTATTTTCGGCCTTATCAAAGTAATTATCACACTTATCAAAACAAAAAGGTTCCTACTTACCCAAAACACAAATCTGGTAAAAACTTCACAAAAACTGACCCAGGTAGCGATGTATATAGGAATACAAGATAAGGTAATAGAGATAAACAATCCTCGACCGCTTATCTTTTGTCATGGTTTCAAAAACTCCAAAATCTATATATCTTCGGCTGTAGTCAATACTTTAAGCTACGCCGAACTACAAGCCACTCTCCTGCACGAAACCCAACATTTACTAGACCGCGAGCCAGCCAGATTATTATTTATCAAATTCCTCAGCGCCTTTGCTTTTATTCCTGGCATCAAAAACCTCAGCAAAAAATACTTGTCTTTTTCCGAAATTGCCGCCGATGAAATGGCCACAAATAATTTCAAAGAAAAAAATCATTTAGCAAGCGCCATGGCCAAAATATTAGAAATGGAAGAAAGCAATATTATTCAAAAAGAATTGGCGCTATCCTATTTTAGCCAGATTACCGAAGACAGAGTTTTGGTTTTGAGCGACAACAACTACAAACCTGGTTTTAAAAGTGAAATAATAAAAATGGTTTTAAGTATAACTGGCGCGCTAGCTATACTATTATTTTTGGGAGCTAATTTACAAAGCGAACAGGCCCGCGCTCAAGAAATATATACTGCTTCTGGTTGTGCTAATAAAGTTACTATTGAAAAATGTACAAATGCTTGGACCAAATGCGCCGGTGAAATTTATCACAAAGATAAAATACAATGTAAAAAAGTGGATAAGTCTTATTTACAAGATTAATGATACATACTACAATATGTAGTAGGTTAAATATTTTAATTAAAAAAATATGTTTGAGAATTTAACGGGAAAACAAGGATTCCTGTTCGGAGCGATTAGTGGACTAGGACTAGCGGCAGTTGTGGGCTTTGCTATAATTACGCCCACACTAATCAAAAACGGTAGGCTAGAAAAAAATACAGATGGTGTCTACCAACCACCTCAAGCCACAGCCCAGCAACAAGCGCCAGTTGCTCAAGAAGTGCCTCCAACAAACATTCCTAAAAGCGACAAGCCAAAAGTAGAACTATTTGTTATGTCAAAGTGCCCTTATGGACTACAGATGGAAAAGGCACTTATCCCTGCTTATGACCTGCTTAAACAAAAGGCTGACATTACTATTAAATTTGTTTCGTACGCCATGCATGGACAGGAAGAAGTAGAGGAAAATACTAGACAATATTGTGCCCAGCAACAAGATAAAGAAAAATATTTTTCTTATTTGGAGTGTTATGCTACAAATGAAGACTCAGCTGGCTGTATGAAAGTTTCGGGATTAAATGAAAGCAAGATTAACAGCTGTGTGACCAAAACCAACAAAGAGTATGCTATTATGGATAAGTTCAATGACCAAAGCACTTGGCTCAACGGCCGTTATCCAGTATACCCAATAGACGATGCTTTAAATACCAAATATGGAGTTCAAGGGTCGCCAACTCTAGTAATTAATGGCGTCCAAGTAGAATCCGGCAGAACACCTAATGCTATTAAAGCAACTATTTGTGCCGCCTTTAATAAGGCCCCAGCCGAATGTGGCCAAACCCTGGCCATCGCTTCACCCCAGCCTGGTTTTGGCTCTGGCCAAACCCAAGACACGGCAGTAGGAGGTTGTGGAGGATAATAAATAACTTACTCACTCATTTCATATATGAAGAAAGACCTGTCATTGTTAAATTTAGTTTTGTTGGGAGTGTTGACTACCTCAGTTATTAGCAACCAAGCAGTGCTTAGCAAAACTAACACCGTCATGGGAATCCAAAGTTCCTTACCTTCGATATCATCAAAGTTCAAAAAAATAATCGGAGGTGGCGCTAAGCTCTCTGGTGACTTGGCTCAAGACGCAGTCAAGCTTGTTTTTATGCAAGGCGTACCTGAAGTTTATGGCGCAGAACTAAATGTTGATTTTGACCAAGTACAAAGCTCTATGGATGTTATGAAACAATATGACCCTGACTATGGCCGAAAACCACTAGATCTTTCAGCTGAAGAGCTCCAAAGATATATAAATATAGATCTCAAGATATCTTGCGAATATTGTTGTGGCGCTGATTCAATTATCTTCAAAAATGGAAAGGCGGCTTGCGGTTGCGCTCATTCCCAAGCAATGCGAGGACTTACTGCCTACTTGGTAAAAAATCACGGATCTCAAATGACAGATGACCAAATCTTGGCTGAATTAGCAAAATGGAAAAGTCGATATTTTCCAAAACAGATGGTCCAAAAAATGTCTACCCAACTAAAGAGTGGTAAATATACACCTGATATCGCTTCCTTACTGCTCAATATAAAACTACCAAAATATGATGGCGCTAACAGTGGACCAGCGCCACTGCCATCTGAAATTCAAAACGCCCCAGGTATGGTAGGGGGATGTTAAAAAAATATAAAATCATAAATAATAAATTCTAAAAAATATATGACTGAGCAAAATCAACCAGAACAAAACAATTCTTCCAACCCTTTGGAGGCTATAAAAAATGAAATTACCGCCAGCCTTAATGATAAAAACAAAAAATCAATACCGTGGAACAATATTGTGATTACAACTGTTTTGGGAGTGCTCACCTTGGTATCTATGGCACAAATGGCCGCTTCGGTAAAAATTTTTAATAAACTAAAAGGAGGGGTTATTCCTGCTAATGCTTCCACTGGCGTACCGCAAAATAATTCTTTGGAAAGCCAGCCTGATATGGTGGGGGGATGCTAAACTTTTTTAACTGACAAAAATATTTATATTATGGATGAAGAAAATAAAAAAAATATAACAATTAATTATCGGTTTTTATTAGCAGTCTTTGGCGTTATGCTTATAGGCGGAACTATTGCGATTGTTT
>JAHFJB010000098.1 GCA_023246135.1 Candidatus Parcubacteria bacterium | reverse complement strand
CGGGGGAGATGATGTCCAGAGTAAAAAGTTTTTTGGGTCTCAAAACCGGCGCTTCTCTGCCGTTATGGGGCGGGACATTTCATTCTATTTCTAACCGTTTGCTCAGGGCTTATGGCAAGTACATCGACGTACCGTCAGATTTTACCATTTTAGATACCGATGACAAAAAATCTTTATTAAAAATTATTAGCAAAGACCTGTTGGCTAATTTGCCAGAGCGTCACAAGCCATCACCGGCACTTATCAGCGAGACTATCAGTTTTGCTGTCAATTCACAGGTTAGCTTAGAAGAAAGTCTAGAATATAAATTTGCCGAATGGCTACCCAAGTTGGAATATTTTGAAAAAGTAAATAAGGAATACGAAACGCGAAAGAAAAATGCCAAACTTTTGGATTTTGATGACCTGTTACTATATTGGCGGCAACTAACCTTGGAGCCTCGCGCTAAAAAAATCCTAGAGGACAAGTGGGAATATATTTTGGTTGATGAATATCAGGATACTAATACTCTGCAAGCGGAAATTATTTTTAATTTGGCGCAAAAACACAAAAATATTTTGGTAGTAGGCGATGATGCTCAGAGTATCTATTCATTTCGAGCCGCCAATATCCAAAATATTTTAGAATTCCCAGAAAAATTTAAAAATTGTCAGCTGCATAAGCTTGAAATAAATTATCGTTCTACGCCAGAGATTTTGGATTTGGCTAACAATCTTATTGTTGGTGGCCCCGAGCAATTCAAAAAGAATTTGCAGGCAGTCAAAGACAATCAGGTTCGACCAGAGCTGGCTGCCTTGCGCAGTAATATAGAAGAAGCTTGGTTTGTGGCTGACAAAATCCAGTATTTATTGTCTTTGGGTATGAGGCCTAATCAGATGGCCGTACTATTTAGGGCGGCCCACCACTCCCAGACATTAGAAATGGAGCTTAATCGTCGAGGATTGTCTTATGAAATGCGTGGTGGCTTGAAGTTTTTTGAGCGGGCGCATGTCAAAGATGTCTTGGCGTGGCTCAAAGTCTTGGGCAATTATAGGGACGAAGTGGCTTGGTCCAGAATCTTGCAGCTATATGAAGGTATTGGTCCGGTCACTGCCCAACTCATATATCAACGTTTATTGGAATTAAAAAATGTTGATGATTTATTAGATTTTAAACTAACCTTAGCCGACAAGGCGGCTAGTAGCTGGAGCCGGATTAGTGAGCTCTTAGGAATTCTGATAAGCCACAAATCTGAGAACATTGGCCGCTTGGTAAATTTTATTATTGAGCACTACAGCGAATATCTGGAAGAAAAATATCCTGACTACCGTCAGCGTCAAGATGATTTGGACCAATTAGCTATGTTTGCTTCAGGCTATGGCAGCCTAGAATTATTTTTAAATGAAATTAGCTTGCAAGAGAGTTTTGGTTTAGGTGGTACTAGTCAGGATACTGACGCTATAGTTTTGAGCACAGTTCATCAGGCCAAGGGCTTGGAATGGCCAGCAGTTTTTGTGATTAACCTGACCAATCAGTCTTTTCCTCACCCTTTGGCTATTAGCGAAGAAGAGCAAGCCGAGGAGCGACGCTTGCTCTATGTAGCTATAACTAGAGCCGAGCATTATTTGTATTTGAGTTACCCCTTGGCTATATATCGTTATGATGGTTACAAAAATTTGCAGCCGTCGCCATTTATAAGTGAACTAGATAGCAAACTATTTCGGTACAATGAGCTAGCCGCCAAGGCCACCTATGCCGCTCAAGACGGCATTGAGTATGTACCTGATCCTGATACTACGGTTAGAAAACCGGGCCAGTTTTTGCCTGATGTTGATGAGTGGTAATTGTCAGTGAATTTGTTATAATATGAGCACTATGGAAAAGGATAAAATAGTTTTAGATCTGGAAACCAAGAAAACCTTTGATGAAGTTGGTGGTCAGCACAACCGACATCTTTTGGGTGTGTCGGTGGTAGGTATTTATTCTTATAATCGGGATCAATATCGTGGTTTTAAGGAAGAAGAGTTTGATGAACTCTTGGAAATTTTAAAAAATGCAGAGCTCATCATTGGTTTTAATAGCAAAAGTTTTGATTTTACAGTGCTCCAGCCATATTATAAAAATTTTGATTTGTTTTCGTTAAATCATTTGGATATTTTGGAGGAAGTAGTTTATGCTCTGGGGCATAGATTAAAATTAGAGACTGTGGCTCAGAGTACTTTGGGCTATGGCAAATCTGGCGATGGCTTGGATGCAGTTTTTTATTATAGAAACAAGGATTGGGAGAAATTAACAAAATATTGTTTAGAGGACGTGAAGATTACCAAAGAAGTCTATGATTATGGGCAAGCGCATGGCAATATTTGGTATAACAATTCTGGTCGTAAGGAAAAAATCATGATTCGCTGGGCCAATGGCAATGGCCGGACTATTGAGGAGAAGGTCAGGGATGCTATGAAAAACGGCGATCAACTGGAAATTGAGTATATTGATGAGGGGGGCAATACTACCGTGCGTCGCATTGATGTCCAGCAGATAAGCAATAATAAAGTAAAAGCTTTTTGTCATTTGCGCGAAGCAGTGAGAATTTTTGATTTAGACAAAATAAAAAATGCCAAACCTGCAGGCAAAATGACTAATTGGCAGAATAGTTTGTTGTAATCCCTTTATCTCAAATTTTATTTTTTTTATGCAGTTCTACTGTGTTATATAGCAACATAGCGACTGTCATTGGCCCCACTCCACCTGGCACAGGAGTGATAAATTTTACTTTATCAAAGACAGCGCTAAAATCCACATCGCCGACAACATGATTGTTGTCGATTTTGTTTGTGCCAACATCAATGACGATGGCACCTGGTTTTATCATGTCAGCGGTCACAAAAAACGGCTGGCCGCAGGATACAATCAAGATGTCAGCTGACAAGGTTTCGTTTTTTATATTTTTTTGATCTGGTTTTATAGTTTTGACTTTTACTCCGCGATCATTTAGTAATTTTTCTAATGGTCTGTAAAAAACGTCGCTTTTGGAAATAATTGCAGCAGCCTGTCCAGTGATATCTTCGCCAGTGCTGGCAATCAGTTTGATAATGCCCAAAGGCAGCCCAGCAGTAAAATCACTTTGTCCAGAAATAAGTTTTTGAATATTGGCTGGGTGGA
>JAHFJB010000002.1 GCA_023246135.1 Candidatus Parcubacteria bacterium | reverse complement strand
GTACAGCAGTAAGGGCAAAAGTGTTGATGGGCAGATTGAGCTTATTGGTTATAACATTGACGCTATCCAATTATCTGGCCGGCATCTGGACAAAATCAAAAGTTTTTTAGAGAAACAAAATTTTAGCAGTGACCCTTTTAATATTTTTGCTGATAAGGTCGGCAGTACTGCCGGCTATAGAAAAGACAACATTGTCTGTTTGACTTGGGAAGGATCGTCTTTAGGCGAAGTACCAAACCCTAAGACTTTTGATCTAAGAATACAATGTAGTTTTTCTCCGGAGCTTATCGGTGGTCAAAAAGATGAGCATAATTGCCTTATAGCCGCTGGGTATAGCTGGTGCGAATCTAAGAATAAATGCCTAAGAACTTGGGAAGAATCTTGCCCAAGCAGCAGCTCTGGATCTAATCAAGAAAAAATACTTGATAGTCAAAACACTACCATTAGCCAGGGCAATGAGGTTGACAAAGCTACCCAATTAGCAAAAAAATATGTTCTAAACAGTGATGAATATGTCAATAATAGGGGTTATAATCTAACTATCACCAATATAAATACTGATATTTGCCCAACTTGTATTACAGTGGAATTATCTTATGAATCATCTAACCCTGATGATTTTAATTCTGCCAATTTTACGTATGTGACAGTCTATACTAAAGACGGGACAATAAAAATGGTTAAATAGTTTAAAATTAACTAATTTATGAATATAAAAATATTGCCAACCATCACTACTACTTGGGGAGCAGCCTGGCAATTCAAAATTCAAGAAGTGACTGATTTAAAATTAACTGAAGTTTGCCTTTTTTTGACTGGCCTTAAAGCTGACAAGCGGCCTGAGCTTTATGAACTTCTAAAAAAAACCTCCGTAAAATCTATTCCTTTTATACACTTAGGTTCAGATGTCACTCTAGAAGAAATGGAATATTTTATAAAAAATTATAAAACCAAATTATTTAATATTCATAGTTTGAGAGAATTTCCGCTTCAACACGACTTAAACAAATATAAAAATTTAATATACGTAGAAAATACTACCTTACCTTTGACTATAGAAGAAATTAATGAATTTGCCGGGCTTTGTTTAGACTTTTCTCATTTGGAAAACAATAGATTGGTTGAACATAACTTATACGATCATACTATGGGACTAGTGGATCAAGTGCATATTGGCTGTGGGCATATCAGCGCTGTAAAAAACCAAGTCAATCTCAAGGGCGAATATTGTGAACATTTTTATAGTGACTTGAGTGATTTTGATTACCTGCTTAAATACAAAAAATATCTAGCTCCAATCATGGCTCTAGAACTCATAAATAATATAAGCCAGCAATTAGCTGCTAAAGAATATATAGAAAAATTATTGGCCGATTGACGAACTGTCAAGCTTGTTTTAGTATATATTAGTAACTACGGTTCTTGCCTTTGCAAATGATGGGGGCCGATCCGGGCGTGAAAATCCAACACTGGCGAGTGGGTGGACGCTTGGTTTCGGCCCTATCAATATTAGAGAGGTGGGTTGTCCTAAAGTGGACATAGATCAAGAGAGACTTGCACAGGAGCACGAGTCTCAAGCGGAACAGCGGTAGCGGGGGACGACCCACCTCCACAAATTTGCAACACCGGTTGGCTATTGAGTCAACCGGTTTCGCTTTTTTTAATAAAACAAAAAACTGCCTCGAGTCGGTCCCGCGGACCATGTGACTCGAGGCAGGCGCCCCTGATTCCTAAATCTTTCGCATTGTAGCCCGTCCAGCTACTGACTTGTTGACCTCTATTGGCCAATACATCGGAGAACGAGGAAGAAAACTCACGTTCTCATAGTAGTGGTGTAAGAGGTCGAGGCGACTGAAATGCTCGGAAAGAACACGGACAGATTCACGGAAATTGCCTTCGACTATGACGAAAACACGATCGAAGGAAACGAGAGGAGTTTCTACCACAAGAGCCGTGGCCACCGTATCACAGAAAGTGAGTTGATGACCAGGAAGCCTGAGGCAGATGTGGCCATAGTTGGCCTCGTCTTCACCAATGATAAGAAGCTTCATCCTGAGGTCCTCCTTGAACCTTTTGTCCCCCATAGCAGCCAGAGCTGGCAAGCCCTGCTGTCGCCCAAAATATAGCAAATATGCCTGATTTTTGTCAAATCAAAATATTGACTATTTAGCCCAAATTTCGTATAATTGAGGGGATAACCATTGCTTAAATAATGGTTTTTTAAGCTAAAAGCCATGACAGCTAAAGATTTAAAAAACAAATTTTTTCAATATTTTCAAAGCCAAGGACACGAGCTGATATCAGCCGCATCTTTGATTCCAGACAATGACCCAACTGTCTTGTTTACTACAGCCGGCATGCATCCCTTGGTGCCATATCTACTGGGCGAAAAGCATCCCCATGGTCAAAGGCTGGTCAGTGTGCAAAAATGCGTCAGGACTAGCGATATCGATGAGGTGGGGGATAATGTCCATCATACTTTTTTTGAGATGTTGGGAAACTGGTCTTTGGGAAACTATTTTAAAAAAGAAGCCATTGAATATTCCTGGGAATTCTTAACAAAAATTTTAAGATTAGATAAAGAAAAAATTGCTGTTAGCATTTTTGGCGGCAATGAAAATTTACCAGATTATGATGCCCAATCAGAAAAATATTGGCTAGCTCTTGGCGTTAAACCAGAACGCATTGCCAAAATAACTGACAATTGGTGGGGACCAGCTGGCACCACTGGGCCGTGTGGACCAGATACGGAAATGTTTTATTGGACTGGTAATGCCGCGGCTCCAGCCAAGTTTGACCCAGAAGACAATCAATGGGTAGAGATTTGGAATGATGTCTTAATGCAATACAACAAAACTGCCACTGGACAATTTGAGTCTTTAAAACAAAAAAACATCGATACCGGTATGGGTTTGGAAAGAACCCTAGCAGTCCTCAATGGCTATGATGATAATTATTTAACTGAATTGTTTCAGCCGATTATCAAAGCCATTGAAAAACTATCAGGTAAAAAATATGAAACTGATAAAAAATCTTTTCGCATTATAGCTGATCATATCAGAACTGCCGTGTTTATGTCAGGTGATCGTAAGGGCATTACACCATCCAACAAAGATCAGGGCTATGTTTTGCGCCGTATTATCAGACGGGCCATTCGCTTTGGCAAAGCTCTGGGCTTAGAGCAAAATTTTACTAGCCAGTTGGCTGAAGTAATTATTAAAGATTATAAAACTGATTATCCTGAATTAGAAAAAAATGAAAAATTTATTTTGGAAGAATTAATCAAAGAAGAAAATAAATTTAGAAATACCCTAAGTAAAGGTTTGAAACAATTTGAAAAACTTGTTGCTTCTAAAAAATTGAATGAAAAAACCGCCTTTGATCTATATACTAGTTATGGATTTCCTTTAGAAATAACCTTGGAACTAGCCCAAGAAGCCGGACTTAATTTAAGTAAAGAAAAATACCAAGCTGAATTTCAAAAACATCAAGACCTATCTCGCACAGCTTCAGCCGGCATGTTTAAGGGCGGTCTAGCTGATGACAAAGATAACACCAAAAGACACCATACGGCTGCCCATTTGATGCTCCAAGCCTTAAGAATGGTCTTGGGCGATGGCGTAGAGCAAAAGGGCAGTAATATCAATGAAGAACGAATTCGCTTTGATTTTGCTTATCCAGACAAATTAACACCTGAGCAGATCAAACTAGCAGAAGACATAGTCAATGAGCAAATTGATAAAAAACTGCCAGTCACTTGGCAGGAAATGACCTTGGCTGAAGCCAAAAAATATGGCGCTTTAGGCTCTTTTGAGCATAAATATGGAGAAAAGGTAAGGGTTTATACTATGGGTGATTTCTCTAAAGAGATTTGCGGTGGTCCACACGTTGATAATACTAGTGAATTAGGACACTTCAAAATAAGCAAAGAAGAATCCTCATCAGCTGGCGTCCGCCGCATAAAAGCTATTTTAGAAAAATAATAATTAAAATTAGCCAAAAAAAATATGGAAATCAAAATTTACAATCGCAACTTTGATTTAACTGATCCCTTTAGAAAATATTTGGAAGAAAAATTTTCTTCTTTGGATAAATACCAAGAAGATATTAGTGATATAAAAGTAGAGTTAATCCGCGACCAACATCATAATAAAGGCGAAGTCTTTACTGTAGAAGTCCATGTTAGCTTTGCCCATCAGAAGCCAATCATGGCCAGAGAGACCAATATCGATGCCCGAGCCGCTGTAGATTTAGCCGAAAGCAAGTTGGCCCGGCAGATAATCAAAAATAAAGAAAAATATAGCACCAAAGTGCGCCGCGGTTCAAAAATCATCAAGTCATTAAAATTTTGGAGAAAAGAATAACTATTATATTAAATTAAAATAATGGGAATATTACAGAAAATCTTTGGTGATGCTAACCAGAAATATGTCGATAGCTTAAAGCCTCTAGTTGAACAAATCAATACACTAGAGTCTGATTTGGAAAAACTTTCTGATACAGCTTTGAAAGATAAAAGTTTAGCACTTAAGGCTGAGGTCCAAGCTGGCAAGAATCTAGATGATGTCTTGGCACCAGCTTTTGGTTTAATTAGAGAAGCAGCTAAGCGCACTTTGAATCAACGCCATTTTGATGTTCAGCTCATGGGCGGCATTGTGCTACATCACGGCCAAATTGCTGAAATGAAAACCGGTGAAGGCAAAACTTTGACTTCTACCTTACCCATTTATCTTAATGCCTTAGAGGGTAAAGGCGTGCATGTAGTCACTGTCAACGATTATCTAGCCAAACGTGATGCTGTTTGGATGGGACAAATTTACAATTTCTTAGGACTAAGTGTTGGCACTATACAACACGATGCTTCTTTTGTTTATGATCCGACCCATACCTCTAGTGACGAAGATAAGGCCCGCGATCAAGGTGTCAAAGTGGTGATGGATTATTTAAAGCCAGTTACCCGTCAAGAAGCCTACCAAGCTGACATCACTTATGGCACTAACAACGAATTTGGTTTTGACTATCTCCGAGATAATATGGTTCAAGACTTCAAACAGCAAGTTCAGCGTGGACTGCACTATGCCATTGTTGATGAAGTGGATAGTATTTTAATTGATGAAGCCAGAACGCCGCTGATTATTTCCTCAGCCGCAGAGGAGTCTACCAGCAAATATATACAATTTTCCCAATTGGTTCAAGGATTGGTAGAAAATACTGACTACAATATTGACGAGAAAATGAGAGCCTGCACCCTGACTGAAGAGGGTATACAGAAAATGGAAAAAGCCCTTGGCGTAGATAATATCTATGAGAGCCATGGTATTGAGACTGTCCATCATTTAGAGCAAGCTCTGCGTGCTAAGACACTATACCTCAAAGACAGAGATTACGTGGTCAAAGACAATGAAGTTATGATCATTGACGAATTTACTGGCCGGATGATGCCTGGCCGCCGCTATAGCGAGGGCCTACACCAAGCCATTGAAGCCAAAGAAGGTGTAGAAGTCCAACGCGAAAGCATGACTCTGGCAACTATTACTTTCCAGAATTATTTTAGAATGTACAAAAAATTATCTGGTATGACCGGTACCGCTGCTACTGAAGCCGAGGAAATGGCTAAAATCTATAGCTTAGATGTGACCGTTATTCCTACTAACAAAGCTTTTGTCCGAGCTGACCTCAAGGACCGCATTTACAAAACTCGCCGTGGCAAATTGCGCGCCATTGTCAAAGAAATAGATGAGCTTCACAAAAAAGGCCAACCAGTTTTGGTCGGTACTATTTCCATTGAAAAAAATGAAGAATTGAGTGAATACCTAAACAAAGCCGGCGTGCCGCATCAACTTCTAAATGCCAAATTCCATGAAAAGGAAGCGGAAATCATTGCCCAAGCCGGACGCCGTGGCGCTGTCACTGTAGCTACCAATATGGCCGGCCGTGGTGTGGATATTATCTTAGGCGGTTCGCCCTTTGATAAAACATTGCATGAAGAAATAAAGTCCTTAGGCGGTTTACATGTCTTAGGAACAGAGCGCCATGAATCTAGACGCATTGATAATCAACTCCGAGGCCGAGCCGGCCGTCAGGGCGATGCTGGTTCATCACAGTTTTATATTTCCATGGAAGATGACTTGATGCGCATCTTTGGTTCGGACCGACTCAAAGCCATTATGGAAAAATTGGGCATACCAGAAGATGTGGTCATTGAAAACAAGATGATATCAAACTCTATTGAATCGGCCCAGAAAAAAGTTGAAGGCCACAACTTTGATATCCGCAAACATTTGGTAGAATATGATGATGTTATTAATAAGCACCGTCAAGTCGTCTATCGCACTCGACAGAATCTCCTAGAGATATTCTCCGACAAAGACAAAATGGCCGAAAAAACCTCACAAGACATCGTTTTGGATTATATTTATGAAGAAATTGAGAACGTTGTTTCTTTCCATACTTTGGCGGAAAAAAATCATGGTGATTTTAGCCCCAAAGAAATAATTGAAACTATTAAATCAATTTTTCCTATAAATCCTAGCGAAGAAGACGCTGTCACCGAACTTCTAAAAGATGCCCAATCTAGAAATTCTCATGATGTCCGCGACAAAATTATTGAGCATCTTAGTAACCTAGCCAAAACCAGATACTTGGCTCTGACTGAAGAAATAAACACCAATGTTGATCTGCCTGATCCGACCTGGAAGCCTATGGAGTTAATTGAACGCGCTATAGTTCTCAAAAGCATTGATACTTTGTGGGTAGAGCATCTAACTGCCATGGACAAATTGCGTACGGGTATTGGCCTGCAGGGCTATGGCCAGCGTGATCCACTGGTAGAATACAAGCGAGAATCCTACGGCTTATTTAATAATCTTCTAGATTCCATCCGCAAGCAAATAGTCTACTCTATATACAAAATCAGCTTATCTAGGAGCACGGGCGTAGCCAAACAGCCTACGGCTCAAGATCAAAAGCATTTTGCTGAGCAAAAAGCCGGTTTTAAGCCCTTTCAAAAAGAAGTAGAGGATAGAGATAAATCTCAAATTTTGCCGTCCAAACCAACTGACCAAGCCGGCCATAAGATTGGTCGCAATGATTTGTGTTATTGTGGTAGTGGTAAAAAATATAAGAAGTGCCATGGGGCGTAATAAAATAAATTAACCAACAAAAATATGTCATACCAAACAAACATTTTAGAAAGTACCAAAAACAACACCAATTTTCGTACCGTTCTGTTTACTGGCAAAAAAAGTCAGCTGGTGCTTATGGATATTAAACCGGGCGAGGAAATCGGCCTAGAAACTCACGACAATGTAGAGCAAGCCTTATTTTTTATGTCTGGCACAGCCAAGGCTGTACTAAATGGCCAAGAATCAACGGTTAATGCCGGCGATATAGTTGTAGTTACTCCAGGCACTGCCCACAATTTTATCAACACTGGTACAGAAGTGCTAAAAGTCTATACTATTTATGCTCCAGCCAATCATATTGACGGTCGCATTCATAAAACTCCGGCTGATGCTCAAGCCGATGACGAGGACGAAGAGTTTGGACACGGTGTAAAATAAAATCATGGAAAAAACTTTAACTCTACAAGTCGGGGTCAAAGCCCTTTTGAGAAACAAGGAAGGTAAGTATTTACTTATCCGCCGCTCTTTGGAGAAATACCCAGAAGTCACCAAGACACGCTGGGATATTGTTGGTGGTCGCATCAACCCCGGCGATACGCTCATGGATAATCTCCGAAGAGAAATTAAAGAAGAAACTGATTTGGATCTAGTAGGTGAACCTAGACTGGTTGGTGCTCAGGATATTTTGAGAATTGCCGGCCGGCATGTTGTCCGCCTAACTTACATTGGCGAAGTGGCTGGTGAAATACACTTAGATCCGGTGGAACATGATGATTATAATTGGCAGACTATTGAAGAAATAAAAAAGCGTGATGACATTGATATTTATTTTAAAGAATTATTAGATAAAAATTTAATAAATGTCTAAATTTGTCAAAACGATACACCTTATGAGGAGCCAGCAATTGATATTTATCCCTTAGAAGAAATATGAAGCAACTAATGACTTTAGCTTATCTAATAAAAGATGACGAAGTCCTTTTGGGTTACAAAAAACAAGGAATGGGCATTGGCCGTTACAATGGTTTTGGCGGTAAAGTAGAAAAAGGAGAAACCATTGAAGAAACAGCCGAGCGTGAAATTTTTGAAGAGTGTGGCTTAACTGTAAAAAATTTAGTAGAACTTGGTGTATTAAATTTTTCTTGGACCGGAAAAAAAGATATCTTTGAGGTACATATATTTAAGACCACTGATTTTTCTGGTGAAATAGAGGAGAGTGAAGAAATGCGACCAGAATGGTTTAGCATAGATAAAATGCCATATAATAAAATGTGGGTCAGCGATATTCATTGGTGGCCCTTACTTTTAAATGACAAAAAATTCAATGGTCATTTTATATGGGATAAACATGATAAAATAGTGGAATACGATTTAAAAGAACTATAGTTGAAAAAAAGCCTGTTTTCTGCTAAATTATATCTACTCTAAAATGCTTTAGATATAGACAATTTACCTAATATTAGCCAAAAAATGACAACCGAACAAAAAAATTACTACTATTATCGTTTTCTAGAAATCTTGCCTGGAGCTTTGGTTTGGTTAACATTTTTGATAGCCATCACTCTGTCATTTATCAGCCCTCTGGCTGGCATTTATTTTATCATAATTTATGACATCTACTTTGTATTGCGACTCACTTACATGCTGATTTTTTTGATTATGTCATGGTGCCAGTATCGTCGGGCATCTAAAATTGATTGGTATGAGTATTTAAAAAATCACCAGCCCAATTGGCCTGATTATTATCACATAATTTTTTTACCAACAGCCGGCGAACCGCTAGAAGTAGTGGACACGACTTTTTCCAATTTGGCTCACGCCAAATATGACCAGAAAAAAATGATTTTGGTCTTAGCGGGCGAAGGGCGCTACCAAGAACATTTTCAAAAAGTAGCTGACCAAATACTCGCCAAGTATCCAAATACCTTTTACAAGATATTAGTGACTATCCATCCTGATGACCTAGTCGGCGAAGTTAAAGGCAAAGGATCCAATCTATATCATGCTGGCTATGAAGCTAAAAAATATATTGACGCCATTGGCCTTGATTACAAAAAAATCATTGTCTCCACTTTTGATATTGATACTATTTCTCATCCAGATTATTTTGCCTATTTGACCAATCGCTTTTTAAGCCATCCCAATCCTTATCGAGTCAGCTTCCAGCCTATGGCTTTCTATCACAACAATGTCTGGGAATCAGATATTATCACCCGCGTTGTGGCTAACTCCACCACTTTTTGGCTCTTGACCGACTTGGCTCGGCCTGATAGGCTCTTTACTTTTTCTTCACACAGTATGAGTTGGCAAGCCTTGGTTGATATCGGCTTTTGGCAAAACAATATAGTCACCGAAGACTCACGCATATTTCTGCAGTGCTTTTTGCGTTATGACGGCGACTACAAAGTTGAGCCTATGCATATACCGGTTTCCATGAATACTGTCTATGTTGGCAACTTGTGGCGCAGCCTCAAAAACCAATATAGGCAAATGCGCCGCTGGGCTTGGGGCGTAGAGCATTTCCCATATATGGTCTGGCATTTTCACAACAACAAAAAAATTCCCACCAGTAAAAAATGGATTTATACTTGGAATCAAACTGAGGGCGTCTATACTTGGGCCACAGCGCCTATCATAGTCCTGATCATGGGCCGTTTGCCCTTGTGGCTAGCTGAAAAACAAAATCTTTCCAGTGTCATTGCCCAAAATACGCCACTTATGTTAGAAGCTTTAATGCGTTTTGGTCTGATAGGCATATTCTTAATTGCTATTATGAGTGTGGTTATTCTACCGCCTCTGCCACAAAAATTTAACAAAAAGTTTTACAACCGAATTTTTGCCTACGGGCTAATGCTATTTCAATGGTTTATATTTCCAGTCACTATGATTATTTTTGGATCTATACCAGCCATAGACGGCCAGACACGACTAATGATCGGCAAATATCTAGGTTTTTGGGTAACAGAAAAGAAAAAAATTGATTAATAAATGCAAAGTAAATATATGAAAAAACTACTATTTCTATCACTAATCATAGCTGGATTAAGCTGGGTTTCAACTAGCGTCCAAGCCATTACCATTGTGTTTGGGCCCAACGCCCAAGAAGTCAAAGATCGTTATGCTGGCAGCATTTTGATAGAGGACAATCATTTTGGCAAAAACTATTGGTACTTAGAACCAGCCTCTCAAGAGCGCTATTTACTCAAGAGTGGCGTCAGTGTGTCTTTACTTTTGGACCAATTTGGCCAAGATATCAGTAACAAAGATTTAAACAAAATCCCTACCAACACAAGCAGTCCAGCTGATTATAATTTTACTTACAAAATGCGCGGACATTTCTTAATCCAAACTGAAGCCGGCGGCCAAGCTTGGTATGTCAATCCACTGGATAACCTGCGCTATGCTATTAGCGATGGCCGAGACGGCTTAGCTACTTTACAAAAACTTGGCCTAGATATTAGTCCAGAAAAACTAACCGCCATACCAATAACTCAAAATTTCAATTTTATGACGAGTGATACTAATCCACAAATTGATTTTTCTACCTACGATACTCTAAAGAGCATTCTCAAAGACAATTATTATAAAAGAGATGAGATCAAAGACAGCGATTTATTTTATGGGTCACTCAAGGGTATGGCTAGCTCACTAAGCGATCCTTATACAGAATTTTTTACGCCGCAAGGAAAAACTGAATTTGATAATTGGCTAGACAGCTCCGTTGAAGGTATTGGCGCTGTTGTGGATAGCAAGGATGGTCAATTATTTATCGTTAGCCCCTTAGAAAATTCGCCAGCTTATAGAGCTGATCTCCAGCCCGGCGACCAAATACTCAAAGTCAATGACACCATCATCAAAGGCTATTCTATGGAAACCAGCCTCAGGTTAATCAGAGGCCCGCAAGACACTAGTGTTAAATTAGAAATATATCGTCCCAGCACCGACAAGACTTGGACAGTAGAAATTATCAGAGAAAAAATATCTATCCCTAGTGTTACTGGAAAAATTTTGGATAACAACATTGTTTATTTTAAAATAAACATCTTTAGCCAAGATGTGCCTCAATTATTTTCCAGCTTACAGAAACAGTTAATTGATAGCAATACTCGCGGCATTATAGTGGATCTGCGCAACAATCCGGGCGGCTACACCAGCTCTGCCCTTAACTTGGCTGACTTTTGGCTGCCTGCCAATGAACTACTTTTAGAAGAAAACTACCCCGACAAAGTAATGGACTATAATAGCCAAGGTCCTGAAACTATGAGTATTCCCACTGTAATACTCGTCAATGAAGGCACAGCCTCGGCTTCAGAGATATTTACGCTAGCGCTCAAGGCTCACCAGAATAATCTCAAAATAGTTGGCCACCAAAGCTTTGGCAAAGGCACGGGGCAAACCCTAGAACAATTTGTTGATGGCTCGGCTATTAAGTATACCATTTTTGAATGGTTTGATCCGACTGGCACTTCAGTAGAGGGTAAAGGTATTACGCCGGATTATATAGTTGATAATAAAGACAATTACGATTGGCAATTGCAACAGGCTAAAACTTTATTAAAATAAACATATGGATAAAAATTCCTTTGAAAGCGAGGATGCCGAATTGCATCGCAGAAGGCAACAATATAGCAACGACGAGCTTCTAGACATGCCGGAAGATGAATTTCTAACACCTAGCGAAATGGATGAGCATCTAGCCAGATACGCTGCTGAAGGCGACAACCCCC
>JAHFJB010000097.1 GCA_023246135.1 Candidatus Parcubacteria bacterium | reverse complement strand
TAAAAGTAAAAGTTTTTTTGCCTTTTTATGGTAGTATAGACAAAAAGTACAAAACCAAATTAGTTAAAGCCAATGTCAGTCTGACTATTGATAATGGTCAAACAAAATTTTCCATTTATCAGGGCATTTTGCCGGGTAGCTCAGTACCAGTTTACCTGATTAAACACAAATTGTTTAGTGGCCCTAAAATATATATTGGCAGCCGCAAGTATTTGACCAAGGGAAAATATATTGCTAGCCGTGGCTGTTATTCTCGCCGGTCAACCGATGTGGAGCGTTTTGTGTTTTTTTCCAAAGCAGTCGTGGAAGCTATTCGTGCCCTGAACTTTAAGCCTCAGGTAGTCCATTGCCATGATTGGCACACGGCTCTTATCCCTACCTTTATTGATGAGTATAGCTTGGCTCATAAGAATTTTGAAAACATCAAGACTCTATTTACTATTCACAATTTAGCTAATCAGGGTATTGTAAAAACGGATATTGTTACTTATGCCGACTTGCATCAGAAGCTAACTCCGGCCTTGATGGAAGATTATTATGATCATGATGGCCAGATGATTGATTTGATGAAAATCGGAATTCTGTCAGCTGATTATATCAATACTGTCAGTCCGAATTACGCCAAGGAAATTTTGACCAAAGAATATGGGGCTAGTTTAGACGATTATTTGAAGCGACGACACAAAGATCTGGGTGGTGTCTTAAACGGTATTGATGTTGATTTTTTTGATCCTAGGCACGATAAGTTTATCAAGAAAAAGTATAGCGCGCGCACCTGGCCCAGCGCCAAAAAGATAAACAAAGAATACCTCAAGCGCGTGGTAAAATTGCCCAACAAAAATGTGCCATTATTTGGCTTAGTTAGCCGTCTCGTCGGCCAAAAAGGTTTGGATATACTGATTCCGACTTTAGATGATTTGCTTTGTAAGTATGATTTTCAGGTAGTTGTTTTGGGGACAGGCAAAGATAATTACCAAAAATCTTTTTCCCATTTGGCCAAAAAATATCCAGATAAAATTAAATTGTTTTTGACTTTTGATGTGGCCTTGGCACAGCGGATTTATGCTGGTTCAGATTTTTTCTTAATGCCGTCTCGTTTCGAGCCTTGTGGCTTAGGCCAGATGATTGCCATGCGCTATGGCACTTTGCCCATTGCCCGCCGCACCGGTGGCCTTGAGGACACAGTCAAAGATAACAAAAATGGCCTAGTTTTTAGGGATTATAATATCACCGCTCTAACAAAAACACTAAAGCGCTCCCTTGATTTGTATAAGAATTCTAGTAAATTACAAAGAATGGCCACTTATGCTATGGCTGAAGATTTTTCTTGGAATAGATCTGCTCAAGAGTACAAAAAAATTTATAATAAGCTTAGTTAAATTATATGCCTAAAATATTTAAACCAGAAATTAGGAAGGATTATATTCAGGAAAAATATGTGATTATTGCCCCGCGCCGGACTACCCGCCCCCATGATGTGCTTATGCCTCCTGATAAAATTAACAAGCAATTTGATGAAGCTTGCCAATTTTGTCCTAATAAGATGAAAGGGGAAAAACATATTTATCGCTCTGGCTCAGCCAAGAATTGGCGTATTTTTGTAAAAGCTAATAAATATCCGGCGGTAACCTTGAATAATCCCCAGGCTTATGGTCAGCAAGAAGTAGTTATAGAAACGCCGGATCATATCAGAGAACTAGAGGATTTGCCAGTTAGTCATATAGCTGATTTGCTTTCGGTTTATGCGGAGCGTACTAAGGCCATTACTAAAAATAAAAAAATTGAGTATATTTTGATTTTTAAAAATGATGGTGGCGTGGCTGGCGCTAGTTTGCAACACTCTCATTCTCAGATTTTTGCCACCAATTTTTTGCCACCGCACTTAGCTGACAAGTCACAACGTCAGCAAGCCTATAAGCTAAAGCATGGCACCTGTGTTTATTGCGATGTCATAAAAAAAGAAAAAAAAGGCCCGCGCTTTGTCTGGCAAGACAAAAATGTCATTGCTTTTACGCCCTATGCCTCCATGTTTAATTATGAGTTATGGATTATGCCTAAGCGGCATATTGATAATGTCACTTTATTGACTAAAGAGGAGAAATTGTCTTGGGCCAAGATTTTGAAACACAGCTTGAAAAAAATCAGCCAGCTTAATCTGCCTTATAATTTTTATTTTCATCAAGTGATTCATGATGAGGACCAACACTTATATATGAAGATAGTGCCGCGTGGTTCAGTCTGGGCCGGAGTAGAGATTGGTTCAGGACTTATTATCAACCCCATTGATCCTGACGAAGCCGCTCAGTTTTATCGGCAAGGATTATAAATAAATTTGAAGAGCGGAATGGTATCAACCAGACCGCCCTTTCTTTGGATTCAGGCCGGCTCTACCTAGCGACTCAGAATCCGAGAGTCGTAGGCTTCATAGGACAGGCCGTGCTCCTGACAGCACTTCGCTACCACGTGTAGGACTTGGTTCCAGTGGGTCATGCCGACGTCGAGCTGTAGGTACCAGCCTACGATAAAGGCTGGACTGCCCGGAAAAGCCGAGATGACCGTGACCGGCGAGTTCTGCTTGATCTCGAGATCAGGACAGTGATCTTCCAAGGCCTTGGCGAGGACGAAGATTACGGGGGCTGTGATTCCAGGCCAGCCGAAGAATATCTCCTGCTTTTCGGGATTCAGGCCCACTCGGCAGTAATTCCAAAAGGGCATCATCTTACCTCCGGGGATGTATTTTTCGACCCAGACCAGTAAAACATTGTAGTTTACAATATTTTTATAGATAGGTCAATAAGTGGTTAGTAAATATAGTTTTAATAAAAAAAGCCCCTTTGGGGCTTTTTGGTCAATATTATATTAAATTTTATTTTATTTTCCCAAATTTTCTTTTACCGGCCTGAACTACATCGCCTGATTTTATAGCAATATCTTTGTCCCAAGCCGCTACCTTTTCATGATTTAGTTTCATGCCACTACCTTCTATTAAACGCCGAGCTTCTGATCTGGAACTTACTAGTTTCATTTGTAATAACAAATCAACCGGGCTTATTTTATCCTTGGCAATAGTGAATTCCGGTATGTCATCAGGATTGGCTTTTTTGGCAAAGATATTGGTAAATTCTTGGCCAGCTTGGCTAGCTTCCGAAGCTGAATAATAAAAAGTCACGATGTCTTTGGCCAATTGCATTTTATAA
>JAHFJB010000096.1 GCA_023246135.1 Candidatus Parcubacteria bacterium | reverse complement strand
AAAATTGTTAACATTAATTTCCTCTGTTTTATTTTTTTCATGAATAATATGGCCCAAACGTTCGTCAATAGTAGGCACAATTGGTAATAATTGTTTGACATGAGGCACTTGCTTTAGAGACGACATAAAATCAGTATAGGCCACAAAAACCTTATCATATTTTTTGGTCAAAAAATCCTGAGTTATTAAATAAGCAATTGACCGAATTTTTTCTGAGCTCTCGGTGATATCTTCTTTGGTAAAATCAGCGGTTATATTGATTTGATGGCGCCGGGCTTCATCACGGCCCTTTTTACCGAAGGTAATTAAGTCCGTCATTCTAGTCTCAGGGTGATGCAACTTTATAGAACTGACCACCTTATTTACTAACTGTAGATTAAAACTGCCACACAAGCCACGATTAGTACTAATTAGGATAACCGCTACTTTTTTTACTTCCTTGGCTTCTTGAAAAAACGGATGATGCCTCGTATCAATTTTTTGAACCAAATGCAAGACTGTCTGCCAAGTCAAATCAGCGTAAGTCCGAGTAGCCAAAACTTTGGCCACTGCCTTACGCATCTTAGCCGCTGATACCAATTCCATAGCCTTGGTAATCTTCTTGGTATTTTTAACGGACTTTATCCTCCGTTGTATGTCTCTACTTGCCTGAGGCATAATTTAAATAAATTTATTATTACTTGGTGTCAGTAGTTTTCACTTCTAACTCCACTAAATCATTGATAATCTTTTTTAGCTTGGTTTCATCTTCTTCTGACAACAAACCAGTTTTTTCAATACTAGCCATAATGTCTTTACCCTCTTGATCCAAACGATCAAATAATTTACTTTCAAAAGTCGCTATATTTTTAACTGGCACTTGATCTAGATGTCCATTGATAACCGCATAAATAATAGCTACCTGCTTGGGTTGTGGCAAAGGATTAAACTGACCTTGTTTTAAAATCTCAGTCACTCGGGCACCGCGATTAAGCTGCTGCTTGGTAGCTTCATCCAAATCTGAACCAAACTGAGCAAAGGCCTCTAGCTCGCGGAATTGAGCTAAATCCAATTTGAGTTTGCCAGCTACTTTTTTCATAGCTTTTATCTGAGCGGCTGAACCGACACGAGACACTGACAAACCGGCATTAAGAGCTGGCCTAATACCTTTATAAAACAAATCTGTTTCCAAAAATATCTGACCATCTGTAATAGAAATAACATTGGTAGGAATATAGGCTGAAATATCACCAGCCTGAGTTTCAATGATTGGCAGTGCTGTCAGTGATCCCCCACCAAGTTCAGCACTCATCCTAGCGGCCCGCTCTAATAAACGTGAGTGTAGATAAAAAACATCACCTGGATAAGCTTCACGTCCTGGAGGTCGACGCAAGAGTAGAGAAATCTGCCGATAAGCAACAGCGTGTTTGGACAAATCATCGTAAATTACTAAAACGTCTTTGCCTTGGTCCATGAAATATTCACCCATAGAACAACCAGCATAAGGGGCAATATAGCTTAGTGAAGCTGACTGAGAAGCACCAGCGACAACTACCGTAGTATAATCCATAGATCCAGTCTCTTCTAATTTAGCCACAATTCTGGCTACCTTAGATTCTTTCTGGCCAATCGCCACATAAATACATATTACGTCTTTGCCTTTTTGATTAATGATAGCATCAATCACTAAAGCAGTTTTACCAGTCTGGCGATCACCAATAATAAGTTCGCGTTGGCCTTTGCCAATAGGAATAATAGAATCAATTACTTTGATGCCAGTCTGAATTGGCTGATTAACTGATTGACGGGCAATAACGCCAGGAGCAATTTTCTCTACTGGATAAAACTTTTTGGCTTTGATTTCACCTTTACCATCAATTGGCTCACCTAAGGGATTAACCACCCGGCCAATAACCGCTTCGCCAACTGGTACTTCCAAAATGCGCTTAGTGCGCCGAACACGGTCACCTTCTTTCAAATCGGCATACTCTCCCAAAATAATAGCGCCGACTGCGAATTCTTCCAAATTCAAGGCTACGCCATAAATCTTCTTTCCGGACTTGGTTTCAAACTCCAACATCTCTGAAGACATGATGTCGCCTAGCCCGGAAACTTTGGCAATGCCGTCGCCTATTTCAATTACTTCACCGACCGATTCTTCTTTGACTTCGGCTTCCCAATCGGCCAATTGCTTTTGTAGACTTTTTACTAAATAATCGTAGGACATATTCTTAAATGCTTAATTTTTTTGCTAAATTACTAAGTTGTTTTTTAAAAGATATATCAATCAATTTATCACCATATCTGACCAGTGCTCCGCCCACCAAACTATCATCTATATCTGTATCAACCCTCACTTCTTTCTTGGTCTTATTAGCCACTAAGCTGCTAATCTCCTTGATCATAGTTTCGTCTAGTTTGCTTTTGCTCCAAATATGCGCTTTAGTAATATTGTTTTCTTGAAAATACAATTTTTCTAACTCCGCCAAAATTTTTGGCACCTGGTGACGCAAACGATGCTCCCTTAAGTAACGAAAAAAATTAGTGACAATTTTATCAATGTCTTTATTTTCTTTACCATGCGTAGCCTGATAAAGGCCTAGGGCTAAAATTTTGGCTTGACCTTTTAACATTACTTCAAATCCTTTAATACTTTACTTATGTACTTTTTATCCAAATTTTTGGCCTCAGTACTAGTAAGTATTTTTTCCAAAGCCACAACTACCACTTGAGCCAACTCGCCTTTAGCTTCACTGACCATAGCGTCTTTTTCATTTTGTATTTGCTCTTTGGCTTTTTTAATCAAATTACTCACTTCCTCCTTGGTTTTACTTATATTTTCCTGACGACTCAAATCAGCCTGCTTTTTGGCATTATCCAAAATCTGGTCAGCCTCAACTCTGCCTTCTTGCAATTTAGCTTTAACTTCCAACTCTACTTCTTTGAGTTTTTTGGCAGCGGCCTCGGCATCAACTAAGCCTTGATTGATTTCATCACTACGCTTCTTCATAGTGGCTGTAAGGGGCTTCAAAGCAAACCACCACAAAATCACTACTACAATGACAAAATTGACCAGCTGAGCCAACATCAATCTCCAGTCAACACCGAATAAATTTAAAATATCCATACTTTAATTATTTAATTACTTAGTCGAGGCCTAAGTCAATAACTTTAGTTTAGACCTCTTAAAATAATCAAGATTATTCGATTGAAAAAGCAATAATCAAACCATAAA
>JAHFJB010000095.1:1444-3223 GCA_023246135.1 Candidatus Parcubacteria bacterium | reverse complement strand
CAAAGCGCCAGCGCCAAAATAATGGGCAATTAATCTTTCCCTAAATAACCCAAAAATTTTAGATAAAAAAGAAAAAAAGGCAATGACCAAGGCGCCTCCAGTGACTGTGTTATTAATCTTGTACCAAACTTTATGCCACATCTTTATTTAGTTGCTAAAATAAAACCAAAATAATGGTCGCGATTTAAAATTTGTTTGTAAGTAACCAAATTATCAACTACATTCATATTAGCTTTGTCAGAAGCATTATTCCAAATCACTTTTGTTTTGTTTGGCAAAATCACCGAAGAATTAAAAATTGAATTTTGCTGGCCAGATTGTGATTGGACTAAGAGGCTATAATTATCCAGCTTCCAGCCGCCGGTAAATATTTTGTCACGCCAGCTGTTGACCAAGGGATCTTTTAAATCCAACTTAAATGGCAATTTGTATTTAATCAAAACTGTCTTAGTCTCCCCTGGCTTGATAGTAATCCAGCCGGCCAGCACATCCTTACCCAAACTACTATAAATTTCCACACCAGAGGTCTCATCAATTCTTTTATTCTTTTCTTCTAGGACTATATCAGCATCTGCTTTAGCGCTAGCATCATCTATAAAATAATTATCGGGCACTATGTCAAAACCAACGCCTTCTATAAATTCACTGCCCAAAGGCACATGAAAACGAACATAACTGGTATTGCTCCCTCCTGTGCCGGCAAAAATATTGTCAACACTCCCCTGATTAGTACGAGTAAGGCGCACTGTATCGATAATTTCCCCGTTAGCATCTATCTCCGCCTTATGATCAATCTCTTGATAGACTTCATTGTCTGTTTTGCCGCCGCCAATATTAGTATTGATTACTGCCAAATAATCGCGATCATTATCCAAAACTCTGCCGGACCAGCCAAAATTATCAATTTTAGCCTCCAAATCTTCCTGCTGAGAATAAATCTGTATATCTTTACTAGACAATGATTTAGCAAAAACACTGACAATGTCTTTTTGTTTATCAGTATTAGCTAATATTTTTTCCAAAACTACTGGCACTAGATCGGCAATCACGGCTTTGGGGGTATTGGCGGTTTTGTCATAATTTAATTCTACCTCTTCCTGCAAACGGTCAAAAAGATTTTCCGAAGTGACGGTCAAATTATATTTTTCCAAACTTATAGGTCCGGTCACAACTAATAAATCTTTTAAAACCTGGGCATTGATAGCTACTACACCGTCAACCGATGATCCACCTGATGTCTCATAAAAATCTGTAATCTTCTTGGCTGACTTGGGAAAATCATACCACCAATTGGCGTCCCAAATATTAAAATTAGAGTTAATACGAGACAGGGCCTCAGGAGATTTAATTTTTACAACTTGACCAGCTGACAAATCATAGGTGCCCCCCTTAGGTATTTCCATACCGACTATTTTGCCCTGATAAAGATCTACTAAGGCAAAACTGCCAATAAATCCGCCTGTAGGCCGGAGCTCATTGTTATTTTGGAATAAAACCAAATATCTTTTTTCACTGTTATGCCCCAAAAATTCCGACAAAACACCAAACATCTCATCGAGGTTACGCAGATTCTCCACTGTCTTGGGTAAATAAACTTTCAAACTATCAAAATATGGCCTGAGTTCATCTGGCAACAAGGCCGTGGAAATGCCTTTTAATTTTTTATTGGCATCTTCCAAATATGGCAAAGTGGTATTGATTTGCTCATCTATTACTGCCAAATATTGCGTTGGGTTAGCTTGAGTTTTTAATTTTTGGTTTAAAATAGTAGCTGCTTCA
>JAHFJB010000095.1:0-1434 GCA_023246135.1 Candidatus Parcubacteria bacterium | reverse complement strand
TTACTAGCCACTGATTATAAGTTCCCAAAATATTCCGAGCTTCCTGAAAACTTCCCAAGGCTTGCTCAAAATCAGTTTGAGCTGATTCATAGGAATTACCTGAAGCGGAAATTACTCCAGCCTGCAAATCCAAAAGGCCATTTTGGCCCAAGCCCAAAATTTTATCTTTATCTCCCAAAAATTTACCAAATAAACTAAGACCACGAATTGGCAAAAGCACTAAAAATAAAATCACAACAAAGGCTAGGAGACGGCCAACTAAGATGCGAGTATTTGACTCTGGCCAGATAAATCGCCACTTAGCCAAGCGCGGCTCTGCTAAATGAAATTCTGCCTCTTGGCGATCATCAGACTCTTTAGGAGTTTTATTTTTTTTAGATCTACTATTTTTAAACTTTTCTTTTAGACGCTGCCAAGAATTTTTTTCATTCACTGTTGATTTAGGGACACTGGCTTGAACTTGATCTTTTAAATTTAAAACATAGGTGGAATGCAAAGAATCACTAGCACTAATAGTTTTGGGTTTAGCTAAGGATGACTCGTCAACTTTGGTATCATCAGGTTCTTTTGTATTCACCTGTTTAGCTTCTTGTTTGATAGTTGACAAAATTTCCGTATAAGGCAAATCCTGCCTAATTAGTTTATCTAATTCAGCCAAGGCCTTGGCGCGTCCTACTGGCCGACCCGACAAATCAGCTTCTTCCAACAAAAATTCATCAAGATCAGCCGTTAGCTCTTGCTTTAATTTGGCCTTATCTATTTTTTCCGAAAAAGAATGGTTTTTCTTATTTGCCATCGGCTATATTATACCAGATTTTTTATAAAAAACCTAGAACTACTTTTTAAAATATGGAAACAAAATTACTGTTGAATCCGCATCTTTAACCAGGTGTTCCTTCAAATCAATATTAGCCATTAAGACATCAGCTTCTCTAGAAAAAACATAAATCGTATCTTTATCTAAATTACCGGCTTTTATATCCTCTATTTCTTGAGCTGTGTAGGCCTGCAAACCTTTGATAGGCCGAGCAAAGTAGCCATCATTCATGGTCAAATTATGCTGAGCCGCATAGACAGCGAAGGCTGGAAAAACCCGATGCGGTATTACTGGCAAAAATACTATGTGTTTATAATCTTTAGCGCCTAAATCCAAAGTATTAGCAATAAGCGTATTTGACCAAGTCAGGCCGACAAACTCTTGACCACGACTAGAGAGCTTGCTACTCAAATCATAACCTTGCAAAAATAAGGTGGCTATAAGCACTAACATTGCCCACTTAAATTTCAAATTCTTTATTATATAAAAAGAAGCCAAAAATAAGAGATAATAGACTGGCCAAAAGAAACGGCCCGACGATCGAAGTAAGCCAAAAAATTTCCAAAAAATATTTTTGGGTAAAAGCAAACTTAATAAAATGTGAGAATTAAAAACTA
>JAHFJB010000094.1 GCA_023246135.1 Candidatus Parcubacteria bacterium | reverse complement strand
GATGTAGAAAATAACATACGTTTAGCTGATATTCAGTCTGTTAATTTTGGCGAATTGTCAGGTGATAGTGCCAGTGGCACTTTTAGCTTTGATTTGTTGACTTATTACAAATAATCTATGGCCAAAGAACAAGACAAAAAAACTTTATTGGTTCTGCTAGTAGCCTTAGGCCTAGTTTTGATTGCCTGTGGCTGGTGGCTTTTTGGTATACTTAAACCTCAAACCAAAACAGCAGATCCTATACAGGATATGCAGATACAAAAGATTTTTTCTTTGAAAGAAGTGGCTCTAGATAATATTGAAAAGTTTTTGGGCTTGCCTGGTAAGCCGAATTCTATTTTTGAGGATTTTTATAGCGACCCCCAATACAAGAGCTTAAAAGAATTAAAAATTGATATTGATATCAGTGAAGGTATTGGTAACGACTATCCTTTTGCCTCTTCTACTCCCAGTGTTCAATAAAATTAGATAATTTATGACACAGATTGAATCAAATAAACTTTTAGATTGGCTAAAAGGCCATAATCTAATAAATGATGAACAGTACCAAGGTTTGGCCAGTCGTAGCTACGATAGTTTTGATGATTTGGAAAAGCAAGTTCGCCGTTTAGTTTTGATTTCCGACGAAGATTGGGCTCAAGCTAAGGGTGTCTTTTATGATATCCTTTATATTAATTTGATTGGCCGCAAGATTGAATCGGATATTCTAAATATTTTGCCGCAAGACTTGTCTGAAAATTATCAAATGATAGTTTTTAGCAAGGAAACTAACAATCTAGAAGCCGGATTAGTTGATCCGACTGATTTTAAAGCCATTGAAGCTTTGAATTTTTTGGCGCGTAAGAAAAAATATCAGGTCAAATATTATATTATTTCTGAAGATAGCTATCGAGCCGCTGCCAAACAGTATGAGACCTTGGGTGAAGAAGTGGGAGAGGCTCTGGACACGGCCGAGGCTATCTTTGCCCCCAAAGAAGAACTGGGCGGAGTAGAAGCAGATGTTGGCGAAGTAGTAAAAAGCGCGCCAGTTTCCAAAATAGTGTCGGTGGTACTTCGCCATGCTATCGAGGGTCGGGCTTCAGATATTCATATTGAGCCGGTGGCTAATCAGAGTAAAGTCAGGTATAGGATTGATGGAGTATTGCATACTACTATTGTTTTGCCGATTTATGTGCATGCCGCTCTAGTCTCTCGTATCAAAGTCATGGCCAATTTGAAGATTGATGAAACTCGTATTCCCCAAGATGGCCGTATTCGCATCAAGGTCCATAACAAAGAAGTGGACTTTCGTATTTCTACTATTCCACTCATGGGCAATGAAAAAGTAGTTATGCGTATTTTAGATACACCAGAAAAAGCGCCGACCTTCAATGATTTGGGGTTCATGGGTTTGCAGGCTCAAGTTGTATCATCTAATATTAATAAGCCCAATGGTTTATTTTTGCTGACCGGTCCGACTGGTTCTGGTAAATCAACTACTTTGTTTGCCGCTTTAAGCTATCTCAATAAAGAAGATATTAACATCGCCACGCTGGAAGATCCAGTAGAATATTATATACCGGGCGTTAATCAATCACAGATTAGGCCAGAGGTTAATTTTACTTTTGCTACAGGCCTTAGAGCTCTCTTGCGTCAGGATCCAGATATTATTATGGTCGGTGAAATTCGTGACAACGAAACAGCGGAGCTGGCTATTCATGCCGGACTGACCGGGCACTCGGTGCTTACTACTTTGCATACCAATAGCGCTATGGGAGCTATACCGCGTCTATTTGATATGCATGTTGAGCCGTTTTTGTTGGCTAGTACGCTCAATGCTGTTATTGCTCAGCGTCTTGTCAGAAAGATTTGTGATAAGTGCAAAGAAGAAGAAAAAATTCCCAATGATTTGATGGAGCACATCAAAGAACAACTAGCCACTATACCAGCTGAAGCTATGTATGGTGATATTGATAAAAATAATCTGGTGTTTTATAGAGGTCGCGGTTGTTCTCATTGTAGTCAATCTGGTTATAAAGGGCGTTTGTCTATTGTTGAGGCCATTAACGTTACTAGGGGACTTCAGGAGATTGTTGCCAAAGGATTTTCTAGAGATCAGGCTGAAGCCGAATTAGTCAAGCAACATTTCATTACTATGGAACAAGATGGTATACTTAAGACCCTTTTGGGGCTGACTAGCGTTGAGGAAATACTCAGAGTCAGTAAATCAGCGTAAGTTAATAATGTAATTATATATAATATGGAGCACAAAAAGATTTTGATAGTTGAGGATGATGATTTTTTACTGCAGATGTATGTCACTAAATTGGAGTTGGAAGGCTTCAAAGTTTTTGAGGGGACTACTGGACTGCAGGGCCTAAAATTGGCCCAAAAAGAAAAACCAGATCTGATTTTGTTGGATCTCAATTTACCAGAGTTGAGTGGTTTTGAAGTTTTGAGCCAGCTCAAACGAGACGATGCTACCAAAAATATCAAGGTCTTGATTTTGACCAACTATTCCCAAAAAGAAAATATTGATAAGTGTCTGGCTCTGGGAGCTGATGACTATTTGATCAAAGCCCATTTTGTGCCATCAGAAGTTATCAAAAAAATGAAGGAAGTTCTAGGGGATTAGAGGGTAAATTTTAAATTATGACTGACACTTTACTTATCAATGGTATACTAAATACTGCCTTTGAGCGTCGCGCTAGCGATGTGCATTTGGTAGCGGGCAATAATCCAGTTATTCGTGTTGACGGCCGCTTGTCTACTTTGACTGAAGAGAAGATTTTGACGCCAGACATCATCTTGGGTATGGCCGAGTCTTTTTTGAGTAAAGATGAATTAGATAAATTGAACCACCAGCGGGAATTGGTTACCATCTACAGCTGGTCTAATCGGGCTCGTTTTCGAGCCAAACTGTTTTACCAAAAAGGCTATCTAGCCATATCACTGCGCTTGATAACGCCGATAATCCGTTCACCCAGAGAATTGGGTATTCCGCCAGCCGTTGTCCAACTGCTCAATAGTTACAAGGGTTTGATTATTATTACTGGACCTTTTGGCAGTGGGCGGACGACCACAGCAGTTTCTTTGATTGAAACCTTGAACCAAAATAAAGGCCTTCACATCCAGACATTAGAACAGCCGATTGAATATTTATTTTCCAATAATCAGTCAGTTATAGAACAGCGTGAAGTCGGTAAAGATGTAGATAGCTTCGTGGCTGGCATCAAAAATATGATTGATG
>JAHFJB010000093.1 GCA_023246135.1 Candidatus Parcubacteria bacterium | reverse complement strand
GTTAATAGCGCCTACAAGGATAAACTGTTAGTGGTAGAAGCTAGCCAGCCGGTCAGTATCAAAAAAGTTTTTGCGCCAACAATTAGTGAAGATTTACAGCTTATTTCCGAATTTTATCAGATAGATAGCCCGGATCAGAATTTTAAAATAAAGTTTTTTTATGATAGGTCCAGTGAATATTCTCGGAGCATATATAGCTATGATCAGGATTTAGATGAGTGGTTGCCACTTGTGTCTTATCATGATTTTACTAAAAAGATGCTTAGTGCTGATATATCGGGTCAAATAAAGCCTTTGATAGTAGCTATTTTTGAAGATCAATTATCTCGTGATGGCGAGGCCAGTTTTTATGACCAGAGTCGATATCGGGCTTTTGGCCGTAAAAATGGAGATTTTGCTGCTTCGCGACATTATCCCAAAGGCACCAAGCTTAGAGTGACGCGTCTTTTGACTGGCCAGTCAGTTGATGTCACGGTCAATGATTATGGTCCGCTAGAGTCAACTGGCCGTCTGATTGATTTAGATGTATCGGCTTTCAAAAAAATAGGTTCAAAAAAGGCAGGTATAATTTATGTAAAAGTAGAAGCACTATGATTAAAATTATCAATTTATCCAAAACTTACAACAAGACTATTCAGGCTTTGCGTGATGTCAGTTTGCATATAAAGCCGGGTGAGTTTGTATCAATTGTCGGGCAGAGTGGCTCAGGCAAGTCAACTATGGTCAAACTAATTATTGCCGAAGAGCGTCCCGATGGCGGCAAAATTATCGTTGGCGGTTGGGATATAATTAACATTAAGAATAGGGAAATTCCTACTTTGCGTCGTCAAGTCGGTGTTATTTTTCAGGATTTTAAATTATTGCCCAAAAAAACTATTTTTGAAAATATAGCTTTTGCTATGGAAGTATGCGGTTTTTCCGCCAAAGAAATTGAAAAAACTGTACGGCAAATGATTGCCTTAGTAGGCTTAAAAGGCAAAGAAGATCGTTATCCTCATCAGTTGTCTGGTGGTGAACAGCAAAGAGTGGCTATTGCTCGCAGTTTAGTACACAAACCAAAATTGCTTATTGCCGATGAGCCGACTGGTAACCTTGATTCTATCAACACTAGAGAGATTATTGATTTGCTTAAAAAAATAAATAGCATGGGCACAACTGTGGTTTTGGTTACTCATAACAAAGATGTGGTCAATAGTTTAAAAAGCCGGGTGATTACTCTGGATAACGGTCAGATAATCAGCGATCAGGCTGAAGGACGGTATTTATTATAAGAATAAGATATTTAATAAAGTCCAAAATTATGCTTAGCTTCTTACGCGTTTTAAAATTTGCTGTCCAAGGATTTTTTAGGAATTTTTGGCTGTCACTAGTCACTATCACTATGATGCTGATGGCGGTTTTTTCAGTCACCTTGTTAGTGAGTATGAATTATGTCAAAGAAGCCACTATCAGTGGTGTGGAAAACAAGGTAGATGTTTTAGTTGAGCTCAAACCCAAAGTGACTCAAGAACAGGTTGACTCTTTAGTGATTGACTTAGAAAGATTATCTGAGATAAAAGATGTCAAAGTCATTAGCCCAGAAGAGAACAAAGAATTGTTTAAGCAATATAATTTAAACAGCAAGGTCAAGGAAGCCTTGGATATTTATGGCGTTGATGAAAATCCTTTTACTTATTTTTTAGCTATCAAAGCTTACAATCTAGATCAGTATCCCAAGATTTTGGAGTTTATCGGTCAGGATAAGTATCTGGCAATAGTCGAAGGTAGTGATGCCAATACTCATCAAGAGTTCATTGATAAAATTAATAATATTTCTAATTTTGTTAATCGTTATAGTTGGTATCTGGCGGCTATCTTTGTGTTAATTTCTATTGTAGTGATTTTTAATACTATCCGTATTAGTATTTATACTCGCCGTGATGAGATCATGATTATGAAACTAGTTGGCGCCGGCAATTGGTTTGTGCGTTTGCCTTTTATCATTGAGAGTATCTTGTATGCTTTGGCGGCCATGCTAATTGTTATTTTGGTGGTTTATCCTTTGGTTAATTTTATTCAACCCGGGCTCAATGGTTATTTTCAGGGTTTGCAGGTTATAGATTTACTCGGTTATTTTAGGAAAAATTTTGTAGAAATTTTTGTCTATCAATTTATTGTTTTGGCTATACTAAATATAGTTAGTACAACCTTAGCAGTCAGGAAATATCTAAAAGTTTAAAATAATGTCTAAAATAAAAACCCCACACCATGACGGTGTGGGGTTTTTGAAGTTGTTTAATTATTCAGTAATAACATCAATATAACTAGCCAGCTTTACAGCTCCATCAAATCTCTTTCTTTTTAGTTTTCTAAATTTGACAGTGCCAGCTGTTTTGGCAAACAGAGTGTCATCACTACCACGTTTTACATTTAAGCCAGCCTTGTATTTGGTACCTCTTTGTCTTACCAAAATTGAGCCAGCCTTGGCTTTTTGGCCAGCAAAAAGTTTAACACCTAAGCGCTGAGCCTGTGAATCTCGTCCTAGACTAGTAGAACCGCCTGCTTTTTTATGGGCCATATCTCTTTACGTCAATTTATTTTTACGGGATGAATAATACCCCAAAATTGATTATATGTCAACCCTGCTCTTTAGGGACAGGCCAAAGGGCAGGGATAATGACTAAAACATTTTAACTGTGGTCTTTCTAAGTGGTGGATAAATATACTTTTGTCGGTCTAATTTTTTTAAAAAACGGTTTATAAAGCGCTCTTCAGAACTGGGTAGCAGTTTTATATTTAATTTTTTGTTGATTTTTTTAAACATGTTTTTATATAAAAGTTCTCATAATACCTCTGACTATACCTTGTATGGCCGGATTTTTGGCATAGATGGGTTTCATGGTTTTATTAGCTGGTTGGAGGCGTATTCTATCTTTTTCCCTATAATATTTTTTTAAAGTGGCATAGGTATTATCCAAGAGAGCCACAACGACATCGCCATTTTTAGGATAGTAATTCCTTTGCACTATCACATAGTCACCATCTAAAATGCCCTCATCAATCATAGATTCACCTCGGACTTTGAGTACAAAACTATTTTCATCGCGGACCAAGTTTTGAGGCACGGCAATAGTCTCCGGGGTTTCTATAGCTTCAATCGGCTCACCAGCAGTGATGATACCAGCCAAGGGAAGTTCAATAGCTTTGCCAAAGCGGTAATTAGTTATTTCCAGTGATCGGGCAACATTGTGGCTGGAACTTATA
>JAHFJB010000092.1 GCA_023246135.1 Candidatus Parcubacteria bacterium | reverse complement strand
ACAATTGCCTAGGCCAAAGCTTGGTTTATATACTTAAAAACGCTGACTACAAAGTAACTCCTGTTAATATCATCAATGACCGCGGCATTCATATTGCCAAAAGCATGCTAGCTTGGCAGGAGTTTGCCAATGGCGAGACACCAGAATCTTCAAATATCAAAGGCGACCACTTGGTCGGCAAATATTATGTAAAATTTGGCCAGGTGTTAGCTGAAGAAAAAAAATCTTACTTGAAAAAAAATAAAATAAACTGGGAACAACTAAGCGACCTAGACAAAAGAAAAAGTCAAGAAAATTTCTTAAAAAATTCTGTTTGGATGCAAAAAGCTCAAGTTATGCTCAAAGCCTGGGAGAATAACGATCCTAAAGTAAGAGCTTTATGGCAAACTATGAACGATTGGGTCTATGAAGGTTATAAAAAAACTTATAGCGACCTCGGCATCAAATTTGATAAAGTCTACTACGAAAGCCAAAATTATCTTTTGGGCAAGGACTTGGTTGAATTAGGGCTCAAAAAAAATGTATTTTACAAAAAAAATGACGGCTCAGTTTGGATTGATCTAACTAAAGATGGCTTGGATCAAAAAATTGTATTAAGGAGCGATGGCACTTCAGTCTATATGACTCAAGATTTAGCAATAGCCAAAAACCGCTACGACCAATACAAATTTGATAAAATGATTTATGTGGTGGCTAGCGAACAAGATTATCATTTTAAGGTATTATTTTTAATCCTGGGCAAGCTGGGTTTTGCTTGGGCCAAAAATCTTTATCATCTGTCCTACGGCATGGTGGCTCTGCCGACTGGCCGAATCAAGTCACGCGAAGGCCAGACAGCTGATGCTGATGATATTATTGAGGAAATGATTGACCGCGCCAAAGAAGTCATGTCCAAGGCTCAGAAACAAGCTGATGTTTCTACTGACCAAAAAGAAAAAATTTCTAAAATTGTTGGCTTAGGTGCACTCAAATTTTTCATGCTAGGCACTAACCCCCAAAAAAATATTACTTACAACGCTAGTGAATCTATTTCTTTTGATGGCTATACCGGCACCTTTATCCAATATACTCATGCCCGCCTCGCCTCATTACTAATCAAAGCCGGTAAACTAGACAACATCAAAAAAATATCCACTAGCCAATTTAACAAGGAGGAGAAAAAATTAATCAAAAAACTCTTGGATTTTCCCGAAGCTATCCAAGATTCGGCCAAAGATTATAATCCAGCCATAATTACCCAATATCTTTTTAATCTAGCCAAAACCTACAATAATTTTTACCAAAATCATTCGGTCTTAAGCGCTGAAAATGCTACCAGCAAAAATTTGCGCTTGCATCTAACTCTAGAAACTAAAAAAATAATCAAGGCCGGCTTGAAACTATTAGGCATTGAAGCACCGGAAGTGATGTAAAACCCGCTAAAACTATTGACTTTTCCTCTAGAATTGTTTACAATAATAACCGTATTTTTAATTTCTCATGCGCCTATAGCTCAGCCTGGTAGAGCAGTTGCCTTTTAAGCAAACGGTCGCAGGTTCAAGTCCTGCTGGGCGCACCATAAAATACACCTGAATCAGCCATTTGGCTGCTTTTTGTTTGTTCATAAACTGTCTATAAATTTAGCTTGAAAAATAGACTAAAATGAGTTAAGCTAATCCTACCAATACAGATAAAAAAACAGGCATGAAAATACCCCCACAAAATTTAGAAGCCGAAACAAGTCTTTTGGGCGCATTGCTTTTGGACAAAGAGGCTGTTATTAAAATAGCTGACTCCCTACGGTCAGGTGATTTTTATAAAGACGGCCACGGCCTCATATACCAGACAATTTTGGAATTGTTTGAAAAACACGAACCCATTGACCTCTTATCAGTCGGCAACCGCTTGAGCGAAAAAAAACACTTGGAAAACATTGGCGGCAAAGCCTATTTAGCTGAACTGACTGCCTCTGTACCCAACTCTTCTCATGTCCTGACTTACGCCAATATTATCCGTAAAAAATCTACTTTAAGAAAACTCCAACAAGCTTCAGCGGATATCAGCGAGCTGAGTTTTTCCGAAGCTGAAGATGTAGAAAAAATCTTGGATCGGGCTGAACAAAAACTCTTTGCTATTTCCCAAGAATCACTCAAGAAAAACTTTATACCTATCAAAAGCGTACTAACGGAAACTTTTAATCGTATTGATGAACTACACCGTTCTGGCGGCCACGGCACTCGCGGTATTCCAACTGGCTTTCACGACTTGGATAGTCGCTTGTCTGGTTTCCAAAATTCTGACTTGATTATTTTGGCGGCTCGCCCATCCTTGGGTAAAACTACCTTAGCCCTAGACTTAGTGAGAAATATTGCTATTAAGGCCAAGGTACCAGTTGGCATATTTTCTTTGGAAATGTCCAAAGAACAATTAGTAGATAGACTCTTGGCAGCTGAGGCGGAAGTAGACTTGTGGAAAATGCGCACCGGCCGTTTATCTGACAGAGAAGAAGATGATGATTTCCCTCGTATTGGCCGAGCCATGGGTATACTTTCCGAAGCACCAATATTTATTGATGACTCACCTAATGCCAATGTTATGGAAATCCGTACCAAGGCTCGCCGCCTCAAGATGGAACATAATTTAGGCTTCCTAGTCGTTGACTATTTACAGTTGATGGAAGGCAACAACTCTGAGAACCGCGTCCAAGAAATATCAGCTATTTCCCGCGCTCTCAAACAAATTGCCCGTGAGCTAGATATCCCGGTCTTAGCCCTATCCCAACTATCTAGAGCTGTAGAGAGCCGCTCACCAGCCATACCAAAACTAGCTGACTTGAGAGAATCCGGATCAATTGAGCAGGACGCTGATATTGTGATGTTCATTTATAGAAAAGCTAAAGATAAAAGCCGCGAATGCCCTGAAGAAGAAAAAGGTATTGCGGAGATACATATTGATAAACACCGTAATGGTCCCACTGGCCTTTGCCGCTTATTCTTTGATGAAAATAAAGTTTGCTTTAGAAATCTGGATGCGGCTCTAGCTGGCAATCTACCACCGATAGAGGCCACTGAACCAGTGCCAATGAGTGGTGAAGATATGGCCACTGGAGAAATCAGTTGGCAAAATATACCTTAATCATCCAACTATATTCAAAATAAATTCCCGCGAAGCGGGAATTATAGAAAATATAATTAAATCTTAAAAATAAAAAGATGTTCAACAAACTCAAACAATTCAATGATTTGCGCAAGCAAGCCAGCGTTCTCAAGA
>JAHFJB010000091.1 GCA_023246135.1 Candidatus Parcubacteria bacterium | reverse complement strand
ATCGGCTAATGGTTTTAGAATATAAAAATTTATTTCCGCCATTTTTTCCAAAGCTTGCTGACTATCCATCTTAATAGCGGAATTAATGAGTTTAGTAAAACATTTATCAATATTTTTATTTATAGCTTGCAAATCTTGTATATTATTTTTTGTCTTATTGCTAACTTGTATACAATATTTTGAAACCTTGTTTATCAGTGGTGCGGACATAAAGATACGATTCTGCCAATCTATAGAAATATCAATATCTTGATGCTTATAAATATAATAAATTTTTAGTCCGTCAAAGCCAAGTGCTTTGCTTAAAGGCCAAAATTCCGGCCGCAGATCATGAAATTCTTTCACGAATAAACTTTCTTGAGAATTTATCTTATATGGTCCATGAAACTCGTGCCCCATATTGTGATACAACATATAAATAAATTCAGTATAACTAAATAGCTTTCCCTCAATACTAACTATAGCTTTTTTAAGATTCTCATTTTTACTTAATTTAGTAAATTTTAAATTAGAGATTATATCCTTCACTTGTTTTTTATCTAAAAGTTTGTGCTCGCCTTTTTTACATAGAGGATTGTTTGTCAAAAAAGAAATAAGTTCATGTATAAGTAAAATAACCTCTATTTCTTGTTTTTTACTAAGGCCGGTCAATCTCTTGCCATAAACTACATGGATAATACGTGATATGACTGAAGGGTATACAAAAAGCTGAGCTATGTCTTTGTGGGTATAATTTTTTCCTTCCAATTTTTTTACTAGACTATAAAAACTTTTCCAAAAATAAGGTGCATTATAAACCAAAGGAATGGTGGGTGAGCTTATTAATGGTGAAGGCCACTTTGGCTCCATTTGTTCTCTACTTTTATCAACACTGAAAACAATATTAACCATAGTCCGAGCAATATCATCGAGAACTTTTTTCTGATAAGCAGAATTATTATTCATATACAATCCCCTTATCCGCATTTAAAAATATTGTTTGACCGTTTTTTAACACTTGAGTAGCACTTTTTGTCCCGACAATACAGGGTATATTGAATTCTCTAGCAATCATGGCTGTATGAGAAGTCAGGCCGCCACAATCGGTTATTAAAGCCGCTGCCTTGGACAGAACCATGGTCATAAGTGGGGTAGAAAATGGCATCACTATAATCTCACCTCCGGCAGTTTTTGGTGGCTGGCTAGGATCAAGAATAATCCTTACTTTACCTCTAACCTTTCCTTTACAAGCTACTAATCCTTTGATCAATATTTTCGGCATATATAGTTTATTTCTTTAATATTTTTACTATCCCACGATTAGCGTCTACTTCTACCATATCACCGTCTTTAAAAAACTTGGTAGCAATCTTGGTGCCAATAATACAAGGCTTTTTCATTTCTCTGGCGATAATGGCAGCGTGGGACAGCAGTCCGCCCGAGTCAGTCACAAAAGCTGAAGCTTTTTTCATCAGCGGCAAAAAATCCGGCCGGGTCATACTGGCCACAAGGATTTCCCCTTTACGAAAATTGAGAGCTTTCTTAGGATCAATAATAATTCTGACGCGTCCGCTAACTTTGCCAGTTTGGGCAATAGCCCCTTTCAATTCTTTGGACTGTTTGATATCCACAAGAATTGCTTCAAGATTTTTTACTTGGCCACCGACAAAATAGGCCATTGTTTTTTGACTGGCATAAACAGCAAAATCCTTATCTCTTTTTTCTAGCACAGATTTCTTAGGCAATGACTGACCTTTTAAATATTCTTCAATTTCCTGATAAGTGCAACACATCACTAGTGTCGCCGGTAATTTGGATTTTTTGCCTATTTTTTTGGACATCTCCAGCAAAAACTGTTCGGTCTCGGCCAAGACGGTTTCGGCGTAAACACGAGCGTCCTCAAAAGTTCCAAAAAACTTTTTTATTTGACTTGGCGACAGTCCGTCTACTACATATTTCACATTAATGTGCGGCCGATAATAAGCTACTAATCTGTCAAAATACTCCTGAAAAGTTTTAGAATTTAACTCTAAACTGCTGTTGGTTTTAATGAAAGCCCGCATTGAATCAGCTTGCTTTTTTAACTCTTTACAAATCTGAGCTACCCTCTTTGGATTACGACTTATTTCAGCGGCTAAAAAATTACAAATGCCTTCACGATCTTGCTGTCTGGCCCAGCCTTGGCTTTTGCCGTTTTTGACAATAATCACCGACTCAGGAACAAAGGGACGACCGTGAAACTTAATCAGCTGAACATATTCCACGGCAAAATGACTGCAAGACAATAATCCCCAGCTTCCGGCCCAGATCTGAAGCCAATCGTTTCTTTTAAGTTTTTTTGGTGCTATTTTTGATATCTTCATATTTTCCTAACTATGCCGCGGTTAGCGTCTACTTCTACTATATCACCGTCTTTAAGTACTTTGGTAGCAATCTTGGTACCAATAATACAAGGGATACCTAATTCTCTAGAAACTATGGCAGCGTGGGAAGTCAGACCACCCTCATCAGTAATGATGGCGCTGGCTTTTTTCATGGCTACCACCATCTCTGGCCGAGTCATGGCTGTCACCAATATATCACCTTCCTCCATGTTGACCATGTCATGGATTTTCAAAATGATCCTCACTCGACCTCTAACAACACCCTTAGCGGCAATCGTCCCCTTTAGCTCATCGGTATCCTTTCCCTGTCCGGAAAACAGCTTAAACAATGCTGTTACCGGAGCGCCGGTAATAATCTCATAATAATCGGGCGTCTGCAGGCAAACACAGCCTTTTTTGCGCTCCTTCAGAGTTTTAATTTTTATTTTCTTGGCTAAAACTTGGCGAAACTCCGGATAAATAGAATAAGCCAAGAGGACCAAAGGTATGCGGGTCCGCCTTTCGGCTTCGCGCAAAAATCTAAATTGATAATAATTGGACATGAGTACGTATTTTTTTCTAGTATCCTGAATACCAAAAAAATCATCAATTAAATTAAGCAAAATTTGATTCCATTTGGATATTTTCCAAACAGCGATTAATTTTTTCCTTTCCGCTAGCGCTGACCTATTACTAGTAGCCACATTGTCAGTTGTAGCGCCTTGCTTAAACTCTTTACTAATAATTTCCCTGAAATCATCGGCTGTTAGATAAATGCCGTTGGCATAATTATTTTGAATATAAAAATACTTGGCTGAATGTCTTTTTAAAAGAGCTCGGGGCATGGCTTTACCTTTTTTTAGATAAGCCAAAATCTTTAGTCTATCTGCCTGCTCCTGTTCAATAA
>JAHFJB010000090.1 GCA_023246135.1 Candidatus Parcubacteria bacterium | reverse complement strand
TTTGGCGGCTAATGTTTTTGATATTTTTCCTTGGCCCGGCAATCTGTTTACCTAGGGTAGTATTTTTAAAAATCAAATCTTCGAAAATATCATCAATATACATGAGCGGGTTATCTTCATACATATTTATTTCTTCTATAATCACGCCTCGCTCGCGCTCCATTTCGCTGGGATCAAACTTAGAATTATAAAGCATATCGGAGAGCATATCGGTAGCTAGTGCCAAATGGCTGCTATCAGCTGTTATATAATAACCCGTATATTCTTTGCCGGTAAAAGCATTGTATTCAGCCCCCACACCGTCTAATTCTTTGGCAATATCCACGGTATTTGGTCTTTTTTGTGTTCCCTTAAACATCAGATGCTCTACAAAATGAGATACACCATTGTTCTGACTATTTTCTTGGCGACTGCCAACTTTAAACAAAACTTCCAAAGTAGCGGAATTAGTGCCAACCTTGGGTGCCAAAATAATTACACTGCCATCACGGCGCACTATTCTTTTGAACATACCCCGTTAGAAATTAATTGCTTAAAAAATAACGCATACTTTATTTTTATACCCAGATAAAATACGTAAATTTCTAACGGGGCATATATAAATAACTGTTTATAAATTAAATTTTTCTTTCAAATAAACCAACAATTCTGTAATAGCTACCCTATCTTGGACCATAGTGTCCCTATCTCTGACTGTCACCTTCTTATCCTCTAGACTTTCAAAATCAACAGTCACACAATAAGGTGTGCCGATCTCATCTTGGCGGCGATAGCGCTTGCCAATACTGCCAGTCTCATCATAAACTGCCACAAAATTTTTCTTAAGATCTAGCAAAATATGCTGTGACAAATCCGCCAATGGTTCCTTTTTGGAAAGCGGCAACACAGCTACTTTTATTGGCGCTAAAGCATAAGGTAACTTTAGAACTACCTCGCTCTCTTTGATAGACTCAGTGGTAGTGCTGCGTCCACCCTCAATTTCGGTATAGGCAGCGCATAAACAAGCTAAAAATGACCGGTCAACTCCGAGCGATGGCTCTATTACGTGAGGCACGAATTTTTCTTTAGTGACTGGATCAGTATAGCTTAGATCTTGCCCAGAAAACTGCTGATGTTGTTTCAAGTCATAATCGGTACGATAAGCCAAGCCATAGAGTTCACTCTGTCCAAAAGGAAACTTATATTCAAAATCAATAGTCCGCTTGGAATAAAAAGCTCTATCCTTGTCCTCAATCTCGTGTTCTATCAGATCTTTTTTATCCAAGCCCAAAAATAAACACCATTCTCTCATAACAGAGAGCCACTGGTCAAAAGATTTTTTCCAATCTTTCTCTCTGATAAAATATTCTATCTCAAATTGTTCAAATTCACGAGTACGAAAAATAAAATTCTCTGTAGTAATCTCATTTCGAAAAGCCTTGCCGATTTGGCCTATGCCAAAAGGCACCTTGAGGCGCATACTGTCTACTACATTTTTAAAATTAACAAAAATACCGCCAGCTGTCTCTGGTCGCAGATAAGCAATGCCCGATGTATCTTCAATTGGCCCCAAAAATGTCTTGAGCATCAAGTTGAACTGGCGCACTGGTGTCAGTTCACCACCACATTCTGGACAGTGCAATTCTCTTGGATCATGGGGGCGAGCTTTATCGTATTTAGGCTTTATAGCCTTATCTTCCAGCAAATGATCTTCACGCCAGCGCTTGTGGCAAGATTTGCAATCAACCAGTGGGTCAGAAAAATTTTGTAAATGCCCAGAAGCTTCCCAGACTTTGGGATTCATAATAATAGCAGCATCAAGGCCCACCATATCTGGTCGTTCGGTCACAAATTTCTTCCACCAAGCAGCTTTGATGTTATTTTTTAGCTCAACCCCTAGCGGGCCGTAGTCATAAGCAGCGCTTAATCCTCCATAAATCTCTGAGGAAGGGTAAATAAAGCCTCGAGTCTTAGCTAAATTGACTATTTTCTCCATTGACTTTGTTTCCGCCATAAAAACTGCCTTATATTAATGCTTTTAATATCAAAATTATACCTAAATATCCCCTAAATATCAAGGTTTGTTAAATACCAAAAAAATTGAAGTAAATATGTTTAGTACCCGCTGGGTTTTTTTACTTTTATCTGGCCGCCCACGTCATAGACCACGGTATCACGCCTACCCAGTTTACCGGTCAATAAAAAGTCTGCCAAAGCATTGTCTACCTTTTCTTGAATCAGACGACGTAAGGGGCGGGCGCCAAAGACTGGATCAAAGCCGGCTTGGGCCAATTCTTTCTGAGCCGCTTCAGTGGCCTCAAAAAATATGCCTTTTTCAGCCAAGCGATCTTTGACCTTGGCCAGCATGAATCCAGCAATCTTGTATATTTCTTCGCCGTTGAGCGGTTTGAAGACTACCACTCCGTCAAAACGATTGAGAAACTCTGGTTTAAAATTATCGCGTAATTGATTTTTTATCAAATCATCTTTGAAGTCTTCAATCTTGCGGCCAGCACTAATCTGATCCTGTATAAAAGATGTGCCGGCATTGGAAGTAGCCACAATTATTAAATTAGTAAAATCAACTGTCCTGCCTAGGGCATCCGTCAAGCGTCCGTCTTCCATAACTTGTAAAAATATATTCAAAATATCTGGATTAGCTTTTTCCATTTCATCTAAGAGAAGTAAAGCAAACGGCTTATGGCGAACAGCTTCAGTGAGCAAACCCGGCGTGCCATTTTGTGGTGAGCCTATCAAACGTGGCAGACTAAGCTGATCTTGATATTCACTCATATCCAAACGAATCATATCATTTTCACTGCCAAAATATTTTTCAGCAACTGTCTTGGCCAATTCGGTTTTACCAACGCCGGTTGGCCCCAAGAAAAGTAAATTAACTATCGGCCGCTTCTGATCCCTGAGCTCGGCTCTAGCTCGACGCAGAGCCGCTGACACCATTTGGACTGCTTCGTCCTGCCCAACAATACGTTTGTGAATTTCTGTTTCCAGATTTAACAATTTAGCTGACTCCTCAACAGTCACGTCTGTCAAAGGAATATTCGTTTTACGGCTAACTAACTCCGCAATATCTTTGTCCATCACCAAACGGTCTTGACGATTGCTCTTGGCAACCATAATGCCCGCTTCATCCATAAGATCAATAGCTTTTTTGGGCAAAGCCTGATCGGCCATATAACGTACCGAAAACTCATAAACTTTCTCTAGAGCACTATAAGTAAAATAAACCTTATGCTTGGCCTCTACTTCGCCAACATGGGCTTCCATAATTTTTATAGTCTGATTTTTATCAGGTTCTTTGATGTTGATAAGCTTCAAAGACT
>JAHFJB010000089.1 GCA_023246135.1 Candidatus Parcubacteria bacterium | reverse complement strand
TTTATTTTGGATGACGCCGATATAACCAATTATGGGCTGGGGTAGATCGGCAATGTCCCTGTTAACCAAAGGAAATCTCTTATTGTAATGATTAACATCAACTCCATTGGGTATCCAATGGACATTAGGCTGGTCATCAAAAAAGTTAACCAAATTTTTGGAAACAACAAAAATTAGATCAGCCGAATTTTTAATTTGTTCATAGCACTTTTTCAGGCGCTCCACTTTTTTACTGTAAGAAGAATGTAATAACCAATTATCAACTGCCTCAAAAACCGTCAATTTCTGGCCCAAGATATTCCAATAAGGCGCGGCTAATGGAAAAAATGACCACAAGACCAAATCGCCAAAATTCAAAGACATGGCTACCTTTTTGATACGCTTCATGGTTGACTTTGGCCTTAACCAAAAAGTAATATCGGAATAAACATACAACTTATCAGAAACCTTGGTAATCTTGTAAGTCAAGCCACGCTTTACTACCTGGCCATCCTTGAGATTTAAGACTAAATCCTCCTTATAATTTCTAAGAGCCCGCTTAAAAGTAATTGGCAAATAATCAACTGCCAAAATCTTGCCAATCTCGGGACGATTTAAGAGTTGTTTTAACACATGATAATTGCGATTAGAAACTCCGCCTTCCCATTCAGAAAAGTTGGACATATTGAGCATTATCAGATCCATTTGCTTCATATTATTTTAAGATAAAATATTTTTTAAAATTTTACTCTGCCCACTAGTGCCTTTGAAATCTTGCGACCGCTTATAAGCAGCCTTGCCTAAACTGCTAGCGAGCGAAGGATTACTTAACAACTCCTTAATATAACGGGCTAATTGACAGATACTATCTCTCTCTACTAAGAGGGCATTATTACGGTGCTTAAAAATCTCTTTAGCACCACCACTAGAACCAGCAATAATAGGCAAAGACAAGCTGGCGGCTTCCAAAAAAACTATACCAAAGCCCTCAACATCAATCGGATCGTCCCGATGCGACATCACAAAGACATTGGCTAAGCGATAAAAGTAAATCAAATCTTCAGAGTCTATATTGTCTTTAATAAAAACATTATTTTCCAAATGTTTTTCTTTGATTAAACTCTCCAAATAATCTCTATCTGGTCCTTGCCCCACAATAAAATATTTTAAACTAAAGTCGGAACGCAAATGATCAACGGCTCTAATGACCAAATCCTGACCTTTGCGCTTAACTAAGCGTCCAACTGTCAGTATTACCTTATCCTCGTCTCCTAGAGCCAATTTATTGCGCCAGGCCGCTAATTTGACTGGGTCATAAGTGCTGTCAAAATCCAAACTAGGATAAATCAGATGAATCTTAGTTTTGTCCAAACCCAAAGGATCCAGTATTTCCTTAGTGCTAAGACTATTAACAATTATACCTTGGGACTCCGATAATATCTTTTTAGCGGCTTTTGGCTTGTTGCGCAAAGCCAGGTTAATATCTAAACCGTGTAAAGAAATAAAATAGGGAATTTTTAAAAAATTAGCCAAAGCGCCTAAAGGCAAAATATTAGGTGTTACAATCTGTTCGATCTTGTGTTTTTTAATTATGCTTTTTAATTTAAAAACTATAGGCAACCACGATGGCTTAACTAGCGACCAGTCTAATCTTAAATTGATGACTTGCTCACTATTTTTTACTTCAGGGTTATCGGTCACTACCAAATAATCACTAGAAGAAAAATGCTTAAAAAGACCATAGCAATAGTTGGCTATACCACCGCGCCATGGAAAATATTCTTTGGTTAAAAGCAAAGTTTTCTTCATCTAGCTTGATTTAAAAATAGATTTTTTGATAAACAACCAATCGGCTGATTTTAAGGCTCTAGTTAAAAACATTAGCAAGATATAAACTATAGCGCCAATTGGTATAACCAAAAGCCAATTAATAATGCCCCTTAAAAATATCAGCACTAGTAGCATAACCAAACTGGAAAAGATACTAGCTAAGATTGGCCACCAAAAAATCTTAGGCAGTGTCACTACTCTTAGCGCGCCAATAAGATTCAAAGTGAATAAGAGTAAAGTGCTTAGGGAAGAAGTCAGACTAGCCCCCCAAATGCCTAAACGCGGTATCAAAATCAAATTGCCAATGATATTGACAACCATTACTATGCCGATATTTCTAGTATTAACCTGAGCCCTATCAGTGGCATTGAGCAAGCTAGAAAAAGCAAAATTGCTAAACAAAAATGGAATAGAAGCAATGAGCACTTGAAGAGGCCAAATAGAAAAACTATATTGGTCGGTGTAAAGTCGGCCAACTATATGCTCAGCCAAGGCCATAATGCCAATTGATATGGGTAAAGAAATAAAAACAAGATATTGCCAAGCTCGGGCAAAAGTCTCAGCCAAGGCTTGCTTGTTGTTTTTAAAATAATTAGTAAAGGCCGGATAAAGAGCGGCCACAAACGCCATCGGTATAAATTGCAGAGCAAAGGTAATCTTGTAAGCCACACTATAAAATCCTACGGCTGCATCACCCAAAAATATTTTTAGAAAAAAAGTATCTATATAAGCATAGACCTTGGTAAAAATTGCTGCCAAAGAAAACGGCAAAGAAATAAACAATATCTTTTTAACTAAATCGACTGAATAATATAATTTTAGCTTGGTTTGAAACTTGCTTGATAGAATAATTATAGAGTAGAAAAAATTAAACAAACTGGCCGTCATCAGCACTAAGATAAAAACCCAAGCCTGATGAGTGAAGCGCATCAGTGACAAACCTAAGATCATGACAATCATCTGAAAAATAATAGTGCCACGGGATTCAAATTTGAGGCTCTGCCGACCGCGGATAAAAGCGTAAAAAAATATAGTAAAGCTATCAATAATAGAAATAGTTAGAGTCAGATAGATCAATAACTGAACAGCATCATTGGCAAATAATATCTGATTTAAAAACAAAACTATTATAGCGGTGAGTAGGGAAAAAATGATTTTTAAGGTAAAAATCTGGCTAAACCAATTATTAGTATCCTCTCTTTCCTTGGCCACTTCTCTTATTAAAAGCGGTGACAAACCCAAATCCATAAGCACCGCAAACATTGTGGCAAAAGAAATAGCAAAAAAGTATTGACCAGTAGCCTCTACTCCCAAATTTCTGGCTAAAAAAGTAAAGTAAATAAAAGACAATAGCTTCTGTAAAATTAAAGCCATCATAAAAAATGAGGTATTAGCTGTGATTTTTTCAGCCGTGACCATGGGTCAATTATACCAGAATAAAACAAAAAAATAAATAGCCATAAAATTATAAAAAGCCCCGATTTTCGGGGCTTTTACTTGATAATTATAGTT
>JAHFJB010000088.1 GCA_023246135.1 Candidatus Parcubacteria bacterium | reverse complement strand
GCAAGGAGGTGTCTGGTCCTGGGCCTGCCTGGAGTATACTCCGGCGAGTAAAGCTGGATACTACTTCTGGCAGTGTGATGGTCCAGTCAGTATTCACGCGACTCCGGCCCAGATTGGTCTGGAAGCCGAGGGCTGGCTACAGGACACTGGTGGCTGGTCGCATGGTCTGGGGCCCAACCTGATCTTTGACCTCACGGGTCGCCATCAGACCTCTCGGCTGGAGCTGAACCTGGCAGTGCACTACCGCCGCTTGGCTGGGGAATGGGCACCGGAACTGTTCTTCCGGTTTAACCTGTTCCCGGGTGTATGATCTTTCCTTCTGGTCCGCCGAGCGCGTCATCAGACGTCGCTCGGCGGATCCCCAAATTTTCCTAATAGTAAAAATATTTGACAATTTTTAGTTATTCATATATAATACTGACATCAATTAAATAATTTTGCCGTAGACAGTGGGTTTTTTGGCTAAAATTAGCCAAAAATTAAATATCCTACCTAGGTAAAGACCAATAACTTTTTGGTGCTGTCTGCGGTTAAACGCAGATTTTTATTATATTTTATAAACATATGCCAAAAACTAAAGATCAGAAAAAACAGATTTTAGAAAGAATCAAAGACAAATTAGCTAAGAGCAAGTCCGTAGTTTTTACAGCTGACAAGGGTTTGAATGTCAAAGTTGTAGAAGATTTACGCGGTCAGCTCAAAGATAACGGTGCTGAATATTTGGTAGCCAAAAAGACTTTGGTAAAATTAGCTACCAAAGAATGGCCAGAATTTGGTGACTTAAAGGATTTATCTGGTTCAGTCGGTTTAACGCTATCTTATGAAGATGAAGTGACTGGTGCCAAGATTTTGACCAAGGTGGCCAAGGCCAATGATAAATTAGAATTAGGCGGTGGTATTTTGGAAAACAAATATATCTTGCCTGAAATGGTTAAGCGTCTGGGCAGCCTGCCATCTCGTGAACAGCTTTTAGCCAGATTAGTTGGCTCGCTAAATTCACCTTTGTCGGGATTGGTCAGAGTATTAAGCGGCAATACTCGAAATTTAGTCGGTGTCTTAGCGGCTATTAGAGATAAGAAACAAACTAATTAATATAAATAATTAATAAACGAAAAAATATTATGTCCGAAGAAAAAAAAGAAGTAATTGTTCCTGAAAAGTTCAAAAAACTGGTAGATGAGATTGAAAAGATGTCAGTTTTGGACTTATCAGAGTTAGTCTCCATTTTGGAAGACAAATTTGGTGTCAGTGCGGCTATGCCAATGGCTATGGCTGCTCCAGCTGCTGGCGAAGCTCAAGCCGCTGAAGAGAAATCTTCATTCAACATTGAGCTCACTGGTGCTGGTAGCAACAAGATTGGTGTTATCAAGGTTATCCGCGAAATCACCCAATTGGGCCTCAAAGAAGCCAAAGACATGGTTGATGGCGCACCAAAGGTAGTCAAAGAAGGTGTTAGCAAAGAAGAAGCAGAAGGCATTAAGGCTAAATTAGTTGAAGCTGGCGCTACTGTCACTTTGAAATAATGATTTATCAAAAAACCGCTTGAGTCAAGCGGTTTTTTGTTTTGCTTTTATTAATATTATGATAGTCCAGATTATATTTATAGCCACCAGAATTACCATAGGCATGAGATATTGGAGTTCACCTAAATGGCAAAACATGCCGCCAGGATAGACCATATTACAAGATATAGCTCCGTAAGTCCAAGATAAAGCATAACTAATTAACAAAATGATTATTGGCAGAAATATTTTTTTGTTAAAGTAATTTCTTTTTATCAAAAACCAGATTTGTATATAAGCCAGATAAACCATGTCAAACCAAAAAATTATATCTAATAATTGATTGTTATCAATATTAATTAGCCAACCAAATCTTTTTTTAATTGTAGCTATGAAGATGTATTTTAGTAGCGCTGGTATCATAGTCAATAATAATATTTTGCGCTGTATTGTATTAGAAGTTGATAAATTGATTATCATTATTATAACAATACTTAAACAGACAGAACTAATAATGTTGAAAATTTGGTAATGTTGTGTTGATACTGTAAGCCACAAGAATTTATATCGGAAAGGATCATTATCATGCCCTAAAAAACCACTGGGCTGGAGTACTAAATGATCACTGAATAGGTTGAGGCTAACTAATGATAAAATTAAAATAATCGGGATTAGTAGAGCTAATTTTAGGAGTTTGTTTGCTTGTCTATCAGTCATAGAATTAATTTATAGCTAGAAGATATAAGTGCAGACCATTTAAGAGATAGATAGCTTTTTCTTGGGGATCAACTGCCAAATCAGTCAGCTTATCAAATTTTTGGGAAGTATACTGGTTTTTAATATTACCTTTTTTATCTAAGATGACTATGCGCTTGTTAGCCGGGTCAATGATATAGAGGTAGTCAGAATCTTTAAAGGTTTTAATAGTAGCATTAGAGCCAATACTTGGGTTGGGTCGTGTATAGTCAAAATTTTGTTTTTGTCCTTTAATAAACTGTTTGATTTGTCCGTCGTTTTGGATGATGTAGACGCTACTATCAATAGTGAAGCTACTAGCGTTAGAAATATCATCAGTATCCTTTAGCCAAGGGGTACCATTACTAAAGGCATCACCACTTTCTGAGTATTTGAATATTTGTTTATTGGCTGGATCTAGGACATAGAGATTATTGGCATAAATAGTCATGTCTTTGACTGAAGCATTGCCAGCAGTTTTGGTAAATTGCCAAGCGGTCACTTGTTTGTTATCAAGATTAAGGATAGAGTATTCGTCATTTTTACCGATAATCAATCTGTTTTTTCCGGGCCAATCAGTCAAAATGCTCGCGCCATTAAAATCAATAGTTTTTTCTAGTTTGTTGCTTATTAGAGAATAAATAGCCGCTGTGTCTAAGATATAAAATGTTTGGTCTTTTTGGACTATGCGCAGAGCATTGGTTAAACTAGCGGTGGATAAGTCAAAAAGCTCAACTGGTGAGGGTACAACGTATATATGCCGGACTTTGTTGAGCTTATGGAAAACCTCATCTTTCATTTGATCTATCTGTTGTTGTTGCTCTGATGATTTAGCTGTTAAGCCATTTACAGTTTGTTCTATTTCTACGAGTAGTTTTTCCGCCGCCGCTTCATTGTTATATATTAGTTGGGCGTCTACTTCCTGGTATTTAGCATTGATATCGACTAAAGCTTGGTCATAGGCCTCATTTTTTTTATCTTGATATTTGTTTTGTGTTGAAAATACTAGGCTTTGTATAAATATAAGAGCTATGACAAACATCAAGCTCAGAGCGATCTTTTTTTTGAGACTCAAATTGCGCCACCAACTGTATTTTTTTTCAGTGATGACTTTTATTTCATCCAAAGTTTCTTTTTC
>JAHFJB010000087.1 GCA_023246135.1 Candidatus Parcubacteria bacterium | reverse complement strand
GGTTTGTTGGTATTAGGTCCGGAAAATTCAATCACAATTTTTTGTTTTTTGCCAAAATTTAACTTACCAAAATCTTCCTGATTGTTTATTTCAACTAAGCTTTGTTTCAGGAATTCATCGCTGACAGTCAGATTGAGGTAGGGGCCAACATTTTTTACTTCACTAAGTAAGGTGTTTTTTTTGAATTTAGTAGCCAATTCCCGGGCAATAGTAGCAGGATTTTTCTTTAGCTTTTCAGCTAAAGCAAAGCAAGACCAAGCATAATCACCCCATTTGTCATCAGGCGGTTGGGTTAATCTTAAGTTCTTAAGATCAAGCTTAATACCGAAAATAGCTTGGATATTCTGTTGTAGGTTTTTTTCTAAAGTTGTTTGGCTTTTCATATGTCTTAATTTTACTGGAAATAGGATAAAATTCAAGTTTTAGCTAGCAGTGGTGATTTATGTTATAATATATAAATATGAGTAAGTTAGAAACTGCTTGGCATAATTTGCCGTTGGCGCAAGTATTAAAAGATTTAAATACGACCAAAGATGGCTTAGCCACTGACGAGGCTAAGCGTCGTTTGACTAAATATGGGGAAAATATTTTGGCCCAGTCAACTAAACTGACTGCTTGGCGTTCTTTTTTTAGTCAATTTAAAAATGCTTTGGTTTATGTGCTACTAGTGGCTACTGTTATTAGTTTAGTTTTTCGGGAATTCGTTGATGCTTATGTGATACTGGCGGCAGTTATGATCAATGTGATAGTTGGTTTTATTCAGGAGCACAAAGCCAACCGTTCTTTGGAAGCACTTAGCAGAGTAGTTAAAAAAGAAGCTATAGTTTTAAGAAACGGCACTGAACAAAAAATTGAGTCAAGATTTCTAGTAGCAGGTGATGTTATAGTTTTGGAGGCAGGCAACCGAGTACCGGCCGATGCTAGGCTTATTGCGGTTGATGATTTGGAAGTCAATGAAGCAACTTTGACTGGGGAATCTTGGCCAGTTAAAAAATACTTGCATAGTTTACCGGCTACAACAGTTTTGGCTGACAGAGCCAACTTAGTTTTTATGGGAACTCTGATAGTCCAAGGGCGAGCTCGAGCTGTAGTTATCAAGATTGGGGCCAGCACAGAGATGGGTCAAATAAGTGCTCTGATTAAGGAAACAGGCGAGGAGAAAACTCCTTTACAAAAACAGCTAGAAGTTTTTGCTAAAAATATTGTCAAAGTAATTGTTGTTATCGGTTTAGGTATTTTTATTTTTGGAATTATGGAGGGCAACAGCTGGCAAGAAATGTTTACTCTGGCCGTAGCCGTAGCCGTCTCAGCTATGCCGGAGGGGCTGATGATAAGTCTGACCATGATTCTGACTGTTGGTATGCAGAGAATTTTGAAACACAATGGTCTAGTGCGCCGTTTGATTTCCGCTGAAACTCTAGGCTCAACCACAGTTATTTGCACTGATAAGACTGGCACTCTGACTGAGGGAGAAATGAGGGTAGCGGTTATGATAACCAGTCATCATCAATTAGATTTTGGCAGTAGTTCGTGGCGGGATATTGAGCTAGACAAAGAAACTGACATGATGGTTAAGATTGCCCGGCTGTGCAATAACGCTATTTTGGAAGAGCAAGTCGGACCACTCACTGATTGGATGATTTTGGGTAGTCCCACGGAAAAGGCCTTGATGTTGTTTAGTGCTTCTTACCTGGAAAAAAATAATAACTGGCCGGATATTTTTGTGCGCAAAGAAGAGATTCCTTTTGACTCACATCACAAGTTTATGCTTACGCGCCATAGTCTAAATGACAAGGAAGATATTATTTTTGTCAAAGGCGCACCGGAAAAGATTTTGCTTCATTCCACATTTTATTTGGACGGGTCAGAAATTATCCATTTGGATAAGAATCAGCGTGATTATTTTAACCGCAGTTGGCAGGATTTGAGCCAGCGGGGCTTAAGAGTTTTGGCTGGTGCTTATCTCTTAGTTTCCAAAAATTTTAAAGCCCTAGATGATTTTAAAGATATTCCCCATGATTTTGTAATGGTCGGCGTTTGGGGATTATCTGATCCTTTGCGTTTGGAGACCAAAGATACTCTACGGCAGACACTAGCCGCTGGTATCAACACTGTAGTCATTACGGGTGATAATAAATTCACGGCTCAGCGCATTGCCAAAGATTTGGGCATGTCTTTGGACGACGCTAGTGTTGTTACTGGTGAAGAGCTGCTCAATATGACCGACAGTGATTTGGCTCGGCGCATCAGTGCTATAAAAGTCTATGCTCGGGTGACGCCGGCTGACAAATTGCGTATTATCAAAGCTTGGCAGAGTCGCGGTGAAGTGGTATCTATGACTGGTGATGGTGTCAATGACGCACCGGCGCTCAAAGCCGCCAATATCGGCGTAGCAGTAGCTAGTGGTTCAGACATTGCCAAAGAAACAGCCGACCTAGTGCTTTTGGACAATAATTTCAAAACTATTGTCATGGCTATAAAAGAGGGCCGAGTGATTTTTGCCAATATTCGTCGGGTTATTTTATATTTATTATCAGACAGCTTGTCGGAGGTAATCATTGTTACTGGTGGTTTGTTATTCCATATGCCCTTAGCACTCTTGGCTACACAGATGTTATGGATTAATATGGTCAGTGATAGTTTGCCATCTTTGTCCTTGAGTATGGAGCCAGAATATGAGGATGTTATGAACAAGCGTCCAAAAAAATCAAAATCTTTGTTAGATTTGGAAAGCCGTGTTTTGATTTTGACTATTAGCGGAGTGACTGGTTTGTTTAGCTTGTGGCTCTTTTGGTATTTTTGGCAAAAAACAGGCGATCTTACTTTGGCCAGGACAGTTACTTTTAATACTTTGGGTATTTCTACTTTACTTTATGTCTTTAGTATAAAAAGTTTGGAGCACAATATTTTTAAGTCTAAACCATTTAGAAATAAATATTTGAATTGGGCCGTGTTTATCGGTGTTTTAACTCAGCTATCGGCGGTCTATGTTCCATTTCTAAATAAAGCCTTGGGGACTGTGCCCTTGGGCTGGGCCGAATGGAAAGTAATGATACTGGTAATAATCAGTGTGATGATTCTTATTGAAATTGTCAAAGCGATTTTTTCTTGGTATTATAAAAAAATTAAGCAAGTGTCATAGTTGATTTTATGAAATATTTTGTTCCCAATCGTCATAGTCAAAAATTAGCCGTGGTAGTAGACAAGGCTAAAAAATCAGTTGGTTTGGTTTTCGTTATGCATGGGCTTGGTGGTTTCAAAGAGCAGCCATTTGTAAAAACTGCAGCGTCAGTTTTTAAAGGCAATAATTTTACAGTTGTCACATTTGATGTGGCTAATACTATAGGTGAGAGTGAAGGTGATTATGCTAATGCCAATGTAACTAATTATTTGTCAGATTTAAATGATGTGATTAGTTGGGCTAAAA
>JAHFJB010000086.1 GCA_023246135.1 Candidatus Parcubacteria bacterium | reverse complement strand
GGCTGAGACTTTTACTGGTATTATTAATTTACTAGAAAGAGAAGCTTGGTATTATCTAGACGAAGATGGCAAACAATTTGAAAAGCGTGAAGTGCCCGCTGACCTCAAAGAAAAAGTAGAGGAGTATAGAGGTAAGCTTATTGAAGCTATTGTTGAAAATGATGAAAAGTTAATGGAGAAATATCTCAATGGTGAAGAAATAGATATTGTAGAGCTCAAAAAAGTTTTGCGTCAAGCTGTCATACATAACAAAATCGTCCCAGTATTTTGCGGTTCAGCTTTAAAAAATAAAGGCGTTCAGTTTTTGCTTGATGGCGTCACGGCTTATTTGCCATCACCATTAGATATGCCGGCGGTTGAAGGTAAAGATCCTAATGATGCTGAAAAAATGATTACTATTGTGCCAGAAGACAGTGCTCCCTTTACAGCTCTGGCTTTTAAAGTAGCCACTGACCCTTATGTTGGTAAGCTGACTTTTATGAGAGTCTATGGTGGCACACTCAGTGCTGGTTCTTATGTGGTTAACTGTAATAATGATAAAAGAGAAAGAATTAGCCGTATTGTTCGGATGCATGCTAACCATCGCGAAGAAGTGACGGAGATTTTTACTGGTGATATCGTGGCTGTGGTTGGTCTAAAAGACACGACCACTGGTCATACTCTGGCTGATCCCAATCGTCCCGTAATTTTGGAGAGTATGGATTTTCCAGATCCAGTTATTCATGTGGCAGTTGAACCTAAGACCAAGGCTGATCAGGAAAAAATGGGTATGGCTTTGGCCAAGTTGGCCGAAGAGGATCCGACCTTTACTGTCCGTACTGATGAAGAAACTAATCAAACTATTATTGGTGGTATGGGTGAGTTGCATTTAGATATTATCGTGGATAGAATGCGACGTGAGTTTTCTGTAGAGGCTAATGTTGGTGCTCCTCAGGTAGCTTACAAAGAAACTATCACCGCTATTTCTGAAGGTGAAGGTAAATATATCAAACAATCAGGTGGTCGTGGTCAATATGGCCATTGTTGGTTGAGATTAGAACCCATGGAAAGAGGTACTGGTTTTGAGTTTGGTGATGAGATTAAGGGCGGTGCTATTCCCAAAGAATATATTCCCGCTATTGAAAAAGGCATCAAGGAAACTTTAGATAATGGCATTTTGGCCGGCTACGAGATTCAAGATGTTAAAGCTGTAGTTTTTGATGGCAGTTATCATGAAGTTGACTCTTCGGAAGCGGCTTTTAAAGTGTCTGGTTCTATGGCTTTTAAGGAAGCATTTAGAAAAGCCAAACCAGTTATTTTGGAGCCAGTGATGAAAGTAGAAGTAGTCACTCCTGAGCAATATATGGGTGATGTGATTGGTGATTTGAATTCCAAGCGTGGTCAGGTCAATGAAATGACTGATAGAGCTGGTGCCAAAGTAATTCATGCCGACGTGCCGCTCGGAGAAATGTTTGGCTATGCCACTACACTAAGATCTATGACCCAAGGACGGGCTAGCTATAATATGGAATTTGCTAAGTATAGCCAAGTGCCACAAACTATTGCTGAAGCTATTATGAAGAAAAACGCTTAAAGCTATCATTATAAAACCCCCGCCACGTCCAACGCGGCGGGGGTTTTTTGTTAAAAAAATATTAAAAACTAAAGAGCGGTCCGTGGTGGTTGGCTTACCAACCACCACGGACCGCCGACGCCTCCTAGTCCTCGAGGGACGATTCTGCCCGTTCGAGGGCTTGGTCAAAGACTTCCTCGCTGACGCCAGGAAGCTCATCACATGAAATGTTGTGGAGGACCACAGCTTCGTAGATGACCCAGAGTTCCCCCGGATCGGTGGTGTGGCTGTGGATCAGTCCACTGACTTCCTGGATAACCTCCCGCCGCTGCGCTACTGCCAAGATAGACATGAGCGCTTCTTCGGCTGTACCCAGGTCATGCCAGGTGCATGTTCCCGTGTTCACCATCCGTCTGGAAACCGTCAGGCAACGGAAGATGTTGCTGGCGGTGCTTCCTTCCGTGATCTTGGCGATGACGCCGCGCAAAAGGCTGGTGGCAAGGATTTTTTTTTCTTTCATGGAAGGGCAACTCCTTTTGTCTGCAGTCCCAAAGGCAAGCAGGGTGAAATGAGCGGACTACATTATAATATATTTATTTAAGCCTGTCAAAGGGTTGGTTAAACAAAAATACCCTCGCAATGCGAGGGTATTTTTTTCATCTGAGTCCACTAGATATTATAGCAGAGGCTATTATCTAATGGATTCGGATGAGGTGCTAAGGCACTGAAATGGAGGCGATAGGTAGTAATTAACAGGAAAATATTGAGTTAGACCCAATGAAATCCGAGTTAATTACCAGTGTTAGCGCTATTTTTTATTTTAGCGCAATCTTCACCTCCAATTCAGTACCTTAGCTATTTGGCTACTTTTAAAGGATTTTTTATTATAATACTGTAGTATAGCATAAAAAAATGTATTTGTCAATAGCTTGATATCTCAATTAGCAAAATTTGACAAATCAGCTAATTTGGCATAAAATAGGTCTACTTTAAAGATAAAAATATGGCCAATTATCAAGAGTTAGACAAGGTCTTGGATTTGATTGCCAAAACCGGTGACAAAGCCATTGTGGTGTCTGATCAGCACAAACCCTATGTGATTATGAGTATTGGTGAATATCAGGGTTTGCTTCATAGTGCTAGTTCAGTCAAAGGGCTGACAGAGGATGAGCTCTTGGACAAGATAAACCGTGATATTGCGGTTTGGAAAGCATCTCAAGAGGATTTGTCAGGCTATGATTTGGATCAGTTTCAGGTAGATTTGTCCAAGAAGGACAATAAAATACCGGAAAAAGATTCAGTTAAAGAAACTGTGGTGACTCCTATTGAAGACGAGGATACTAAGTATTATGTTGAACCTGTTGATTAAAGTTTTGGATTTTTGAGACTTTTTGGCTAATGTTAGCTAAAAAATATCAAAAACAAAGAGTTCACCCTAGGGGCTTGCCAAAAAGAAAAAACAGTGCTATAATCTGTGTGTTTTAAAATAATTAATTAGTAATTGAATTTGAGATAGCTGGTTTACAAAGACTCTATAAAACGGGGTCGCTATCAAAGGAGAAAACATAAAAATGGCAGAAGTTTTTAAAAGAGAAAAACCCCACCTTAACGTGGGAACTATTGGTCACGTCGACCACGGCAAGACAACTTTGACTGCCGCCATTTTGAAGGTGTTAACTGCTCATGGTGGCGTTGCCCAACAAAAAGACGTTGATCAAATTGATAATGCTCCAGAAGAGCGCGAGCGCGGTATTACTATTGCCACTGCTCACGTGGAGTATGAGACTGAAAAGAGACACTATGCTCACGTTGATTGTCCAGGCCATGCTGACTATGTCAAAAACATGATCACTGGTGCAGCTCAGATGGACGGTGCAATACTAGTG
>JAHFJB010000085.1 GCA_023246135.1 Candidatus Parcubacteria bacterium | reverse complement strand
GTGACAATAAAAAAACCACCGCCAAAGCCACTAGTATGCCGAATATTAGCGCCTGAAATAATCCTTCACTAATAATCCTATAACTATTTTTATCAAAAAAATAAATAGCCGCGATTAAACTGAGCACTGGCAAAAGAGATACCAGGATAAACCAGGAGATAAATTTGAGATAAATCTTAGTCTCGACCAGCTTCACTTGTTTATTTTATTCTTGTTTTCTGTAGATAATAAGGTGAGCTAACTGACTAAAGTATAATATATTTTACCACTAAAAACAAAGAGTGGATAAGTAATAATTTATGACTTTTGAAAAAATATAAAATTTGACAAAAACCAAGGATTCTTACTATAATATATAAACATTATTAAAAAATAACTGATGAAAAAATTCGTTTTACTCTTAGGCGACATTATCCTACTTTATTCCAGTTTAGCCCTAACTCTGTGGATACGTTACGGACATGTAAACACAAGCATTTGGACAAGACACTTTTGGCCTTTTTCTATTATTTTTGCTGTCTGGCTCATGGTATTTTTTATAAATGGCCTCTATGAAATAAATAAAGTTCGGACCGGCTTCAAATTTTACGGCAACCTAGTCCAAAACCTAATCATCAATGCCCTCTTAGCGGTTGCGCTCTTTTATTCTATCCTGGGAAGATTCACATCCCTTAAGCCACAAACCGTGCTCTTGATACTCTTGGCAATATTTACTGTATTATTTTTAATCTGGCGTAAATTATTTTATCGGCTGATATCCAGTGACCGGCTAGGCAACAATTTAGCTGTTGTTGGCGTCAGTGAAGAATCATTGCTCTTAGCCGAAGAGGTTATTACTAAACCTCAATTGGGTTATAAATTAAAATTGATTGTCAATCCAGACCGTTCTCCCTTGCCAGAAAAATTCCAAATGATCAGCTCCAGCCGGGATTTAGTTGATCTAAAAAATCAACTGGTAAAATATAAAATAAATACCGTCGTCGCTCTTAGTAGCCCTAAGTACGGAGCTGATGTAGCCCGTTATCTTTTTGAAAGCATTGATTTAAAAATCCAATACTATGATCTCACTGATTTCTATGAAAAAATTACCGGTAAGATTCCTGTGACTGTCTTGGAAAGAAATTGGTTTTTAGAAAATATCAGTCAAAGGAATAAAGAATGGCTCGTCGGTGCCAAAAGGATCATTGATATCCTCTTTGCTGTATTTTTTGGCTTGATCTCTTTGATATTTTTACCATTTATAGCCATAGCCATAAAACTAGAATCCAAGGGGCCGCTTATTTACAAACAAGAGCGCGTGGGTTTAGCTGGCAAAATTTTTACCGTCTACAAGCTCCGCTCTATGACTATAAATGCCGAAACCAATGGCGCCCAATGGGCTGCCGCGGATGATAAGCGAGTCACTAAGATTGGCAAATTTATGCGCCAAACCAGAATTGATGAAATCCCCCAGTTTTGGAATATAATCAAAGGCAATATGAGCTTTGTCGGTCCTCGGCCTGAGCGACCAGAATTTGTCACTCAATTAAAAGAAGCTATACCTTTTTATAACGAACGCCATCTAGTCAAGCCGGGACTGAGCGGCTGGGCACAAATCAACTACCCTTATGGCGCTTCTATTGAGCAAGCCAAAGAAAAACTGCAGTATGATTTGTTCTATATCAAGAACCAATCAATAGCCTTGGATATTTCTATTATCTTAAAAACCATTAATACAGTTTTTAATAAGAGCTTGGGACGATAAATAATCTGCCATAAATGACTACTGAAAAAAAACAGCAGACAATTCTTGTGACCGGCAGTGCCGGCTTTATTGGTTTTCATACTTCCAAAAAACTTTTAGAACTTGACCACAAAGTTGTTGGCATAGACAATTTAAACAATTACTATGATCCGAACTTAAAAGAAGCTCGTAACGAGATCTTAAAAAAATTTGACAACTATAGTTTTTATAAAGGCGACATTGCTGATCTGAAGTTTGTCAAAAAAATATTTAAGTCAAATAAAATTGACAAAGTCTGCCACTTAGCTGCTCAAGCCGGGGTCAGATACAGCCTGACTCATCCGCATGTTTATATACAGTCAAATTTAGTCGGCTTTACTAATCTTATTGACGAAGCTAAAAATAATAATATTAGAGATTTTATTTATGCTTCTTCAAGCTCAGTCTATGGCGGAAATACCAAAATACCCTTTGCCACCAGTGACAATGTCGACAAACCCCTATCACTATATGCCGCTACAAAAAAATCCAATGAATTAATTGCTCACGCTTATCATGGTTTGCATCAAATGAATTGCACTGGCCTACGATTTTTTACTGTTTACGGACCTTATGGCCGACCAGATATGGCTTTATTTTTATTCACCAAAGCAATCTTGGAAAATAAACCGATTGATGTTTTCAATTTTGGTAAAATGAAAAGAGACTTCACTTATATTGATGATATTGTAGCGGGCATAATTTCTAGTTTAGATAAAGCTTACCCTTATGAAATATTTAACCTGGGTAACAACCAGCCGATAGAGCTGAATTATTTCATTGAATTGATTGAAAAAGAATTAGGTCAGACTGCCCAGAAAAACTTATTACCTCTGCAAGCCGGCGATGTACCGGAGACTTTTGCTGATATAGATGACACCAAAAATAAACTTAATTGGCAACCACAAACAAGCATTGAAACTGGCATCAAAAAATTCATAGCTTGGTACAAAGAATATTATAAAATCTAAATGCTAGAAAAATTAAAAAATAAAATTTATAGTTTACTGCGTCGTAGTGAAAAATACACCAAAACCGATATGGTCTATTTAGCCAAGGGCGGTTCTTGGCTAACTTTGGGACAAATCGCTACCACCTTGATTGGTTTGGGCGTTACCATGGCTTTTGCTTATTTTCTACCCAAAGATATATATGGTGATTATAAATACGTCTTGTCGGTTTTTGGAATTTTAACAATTGCCACTTTACCAGGTATGGATACGGCTGTGACTCGAGCTGTAGCCAAAGGTTATGAAGGATCATTTCTGACTGCTATAAAAAATAAAGTAAAATGGGGATTCTTTGGTTCAGTGGGAGCTTTGGCGGTGGCCGCTTATTATTTCTTACAAAACAATAATGTCTTGGGTATATCATTTTTAGTGGTAGCTGTTTTTACGCCTCTAGTCGATAGTTTGGCTCTTTGTCAATCATACTTTAACGGCATCAAACGGTTTGACAAACTAACTAAGCACATGACTATTGTCAGGCTAGTCAGTGGTCTGGCCACACTAATAACCATATACTTTACCGATAATATCTTTTTAATTTTATTGTCGTTTTTCGCTCCGCTAGTAGTCGTGCGTTATTTATACCTATTAGTAATTAAAAAAAAATACCAACCCAATGATCGGCAAGATAATCAGACAATAACCTATGGCCGACATCTAAGTTTTCTTAATATT
>JAHFJB010000084.1:1195-3444 GCA_023246135.1 Candidatus Parcubacteria bacterium | reverse complement strand
TTTGGGGTATATGTGGTCGGGCTAGTTACTAGCTATGTGCAAATTAGATTGATGGGTGGTGTTGGTCAGAGAGTTTTATATCGTTTGCGTAATCAAATTTTTAACAAACTTCAAGCTTTGCCGGTGGCTTTTTTTAATCAAAATAAGGCCGGGGATTTGATTTCCAGAATCAATAATGATACTGATAAAATCAACCAGTTTTTTTCTCAGTCACTGGTACAATTTTTTAGTAATATTTTCTTGATGGTGGGGTCGGCGGTATTTTTACTCAGTCTCAATTTGCGTTTGGGCTCCGCTACTTTGGCGCCAGCTATCTTTCTATTTTTTATCACTAGAATTTTGTCTGCTTGGGTTAAGAGAAAAAACTTGGTTAGTTCGCAGTCGCTAGGAGATATGAGTTCCGAGATTCAAGAGAGCCTAAATAATTTTAAAGTTATTATTGCTTTTAATCGCCGAGATTATTTCAAAAAACGCTTTCAAGAAGTAAATGATCAAAATTACAAAGCAGCGGTGGGGGCAGGTGTGGCCAACAATACCTTTATTCCAATCTATGGTTTGGCAGCCAATCTGGGACAGTTGATTGTTTTGGCTTATGGTATAGCTCTGATTTCATCGGGCAATTTTACCATTGGTTTGCTGATTAGTTTTCTCTCTTACGCAACTAGTTTTTATAATCCTTTGCGTCAGCTAGCGGCTCTCTGGGCTAACTTTCAAGCGGCATTGGCTAGTTGGGATAGAGTTCATGATATTTTGGTATTAGAAAGTGATTTGCCAACTCTGCCAGACGCTGGTCTGGTTGGTGTTGGTTCGGTTTTAGAATTTAAAAATATTAATTTTAAATATCCTGAAGGTAAAGAGGTTTTACATAATATTAATTTTAGTCTTCAAAAAGGAAAAACCTACGCTCTGATCGGTCCAACCGGTGGTGGCAAGACCACCACAGCTTCTTTGATGGCCCGGTTGTATGATCCGACAAGTGGTAGTATCTTGTTAAGTGGTAGAGATATTCGCAGTTATTCACCTCAAGAAAGAACTAAAAAAATTGGTTTTATTTTACAAGAACCAGTTTTATTTACGGGCACAGTTAGAGAAAATATTTTGTATGGTAACGAAGAATATTTAACTCACAACAATGAGCAGTTGGAAGAGGTGATTGCCAAAGCAGGCTTAGAAAGACTATTAAAACGTTTTGATCAAGGCTTAGATACCAAACTTACAGCTAGTGGCGACGCTGTTAGTCTTGGCCAAAAACAATTAATCGCTTTTATGCGCGCCGTCTTGCGTAATCCGGACATTTTAATTTTGGATGAAGCCACAGCCAATATTGATACTGTGACAGAGCAGTTGTTAGAGGATATTCTCAATCATTTGCCAGCCTCAACAACAAAAGTAATTATTGCGCATCGATTGAATACGATTAAAAACGCGGATGACATTTTCTTTGTTAACGGCGGGGATGTGGTAGAGGCGGGTTCGATGGAACATGCGATGGAAATGTTGTTGCATCACAATCGAAAAAGTTAGTCTATGCAACAAAGTATTGAAATCTTACAAAGAAATATAGGGTATACTCTTAAAATTAGTGGACGATCTCGAAGTTTGCGACTGGCTGTTTATCCCGGAGGAGAACTAGTTGTGACTGCGCCTAGATTTTTGAGTATTAGAGCCATTGAACAATTTATTATTCGTAAATCAAAATGGGTTTTGGAAAAAATTGATAAGTTGGCGTCTGTGTCAAAACGAGCGAAGACAAAAAATTCAAGAATGGATTTTATCAGAAATAAATCAACGGCTCTAAAAACTGCCAGACAAAAAATGGAATACTTTAATCAGTTTTATGGATTGAAGTGGAAAAAAGTGATGATTAAAAATCAGAAGACTAGATGGGGAAGCTGTTCTAGGCAGGGGAATATAAATTTTAATTATAAAATTGCCTTATTGCCAGACCGAGCGGTAGATTATATTATAGTGCATGAGATGTGTCATTTGGCCGAGATGAACCACTCGCGTAAGTTTTGGAGTTTGGTAGCCAAGACTGTGCCGGATTATAGAGAAGTTAGAAAAGAATTAAGAAAAAATAATTTAACAACAGGATAACTTATGCAACTCAATACCCTCACTCCAGAAGAAGAAAGAGTAATAGTAAAAAAAGGCACGGAAAGACCGTTTACTGGCGAGTATGAAGATTTTTTTGTAGAAGGTATTTATGTTTGCCGTCGTTGTAATACTCCGCTTTATACTTCAGACAG
>JAHFJB010000084.1:0-1185 GCA_023246135.1 Candidatus Parcubacteria bacterium | reverse complement strand
AGTTTCATTCTGGGTGTGGCTGGCCAAGTTTTGATCAGGAAATTTCCGGCGCAGTCAAAAAAACTGTAGATGCCGATGGCTCTAGAACCGAAATTACCTGCGTGACTTGCGGTGGTCATCTAGGGCATGTCTTTACCGGTGAAGGCTATACGCCAAAAGATACTAGACATTGCGTGAATTCTATTTCTCTCAAGTTTGTTACTAAAGAAAAAACTTCTAATTAAAGTTCAAAGTAAAGTTATACATTCCCATTGAACAGAGGCCGCGAATAGTAGTGCCAGCTTTTTGTGGTGGAATTTCAACAGCAGTTTCTCCAGTTGGAGGGAGGTTTTTTCTGTATTTCAAACTAGGGATAATAAGTGATGAGGAGCAATCAAATGTTCCGCTGGTTTGTATTTTTAGGGTTGTAGCTGTGTCCGCTTTAGCGGTTGTGTTTCTTGGTTCGTATCCGCCTTTGGCTGCAATGCTTATTGTTTGTGTGCTTCCATTTAAAACCACGTTATTTGTTATTTGAGTAGAGTTAGGATTTGTGCCAGCTGGTTTATTAAAAATTACTAAAGCGAGGATTATAGTGACAAACGCTATGGCTGTTGGGATAAGAATTTTTTTCATAGATATAATTCAAATTAAAAACTAAACAAAGGCGGGATAATTCCCGCCGCTACTAAACTATTTATTAAGTTAAAAAGGCCAAAAAATATTACCACTAATCCGGCAGTTTTAAAAAATATGCCCGACTGCGCTTTTTTGCTAATCCCTAAAGAACTAAAACTTAAAATAGCTAGCATCGGCAAAGTGCCAAGCGCAAAAGTAAACATAGTGAGTGCTCCAGTCCAGAAATTGCCAGTAGTGAGACTATATATTTGCATTGACTGGGTAAATCCACAAGGTAAAAAGAATGTAGCTGTGCCGACCAAGAGTGGTGTGAGGGTGTGGCTAATATTCTTTAGTCCGTGGACGCGTTTACCAATAAAGGCAGGCATGGTTGGTTGGAGTTTTTTTGCCCAAGGAAATATATCTAAAAGATTTAAACCTAAAATCAAAAGTACAATCCCTACTACTAATCCAAGGATAAGGGTGCCAGTTATTCCTAGTTGGAAAGTTGATCCTAAGACACCAATAATTCCGCCAAGAATAAAAAATGAAACAAGTCTGCCAAGATGAAAAAGGATTGATGGTCTGATT
>JAHFJB010000001.1 GCA_023246135.1 Candidatus Parcubacteria bacterium | reverse complement strand
GTTCAATAAACGATCGATACTTCGTGACAATGAGCTTGGGAAAAACATCATTGAATTCGTCCCCCAATATCTTTTGAAATTCCGGTACCAAATAGCGGTCGGCGTGCATAGAAATGGCGTCACCCAAAGTCATAAAATATGAATATTCTTCAAGATAAGCCCTATAAAAAACATCATACAAATCAGCCAACTGTTTATCGGTCAATTTGCTCAAATCAATCTGATCAACTTTTTTTATAACTTTTTCAAAATTATTTATTTTTTTAGCCCAAGCTGTCTTTAAGCCAGAAAAATAATTTTTATTTCTCTTTAAACGTTTCAAAAATAATTCACGGATTCTGGTGAGATCATCATCGTTCCAATACCAGTGACCATAATTATCAATCAGTATGTTTAAAATAACCTTATTGGTATCACCATAAACTTTTTGCATAGCCAGACAGCTTTGACCAACTGCAAAAATAGTGTGCAAAACTCCATGGAATCCTTTATAGGTCCAAGTTGATTTATCCAGCTTGTACTTTTTTATTATTTTGGCTGTTATCATTTAGTTTCATGCCATTTTCTCCACCACTCTTTACCCCGTTAAATAGCGATTTGGTCGCTCCCGCTTTGCGGGATTTAACGGGGTAAATTATTTTTATACCACTCAATTGTCATCTCTAAACCCTCCTCAAAATTGACGCTGGGTTGCCAACCCAGCTCACGCTTAATTTTACTAGCATCAATGGCATAACGATAATCATGACCCAGCCTATCCTCTACTCGTTCAATCATTGTTTCATCTTTACCCAATTTGGCCACCAGTAATTTAGCAATATCAATGTTTCTTTTTTCACTGTTGCCACCAATACAATAAGTTTCCCCGATTTTATCACTATGAATGATTAGATCAATAGCGCGGCAATGATCCTCAACATAGAGCCAATCACGGATATTTTTGCCCTCACCATACAAGGGCACTGGTTTGTCTTGAAAAAGATTAGTGATAAACAAAGGAATAAATTTTTCTATATATTGATAAGACCCATAGTTGTTGGAACAATTGGAAATAGTTATGGGCAAGCCGTAAGTATGGTGATAAGCCCGAACCAAGTGATCAGAGCTGGCCTTAGAGGCTGAATATGGACTCTGGGGATTATAGGGTGTCTGTTCGTCAAATTTGCCTTTGTCGCCAAGCGAACCAAACACTTCATCAGTGGAAACATGATGAAATCTTATTTTATTATTTTCCAAAGCAACTTTGAGCAAATTATGCGTTCCCAAAATATTGGTAGTTAAAAACGGATCCGGTCCCGTGATGGACCTATCCACGTGAGTCTCGGCCGCAAAATTAACAATCAAATCAATTTTGTTTTCTTTGACTATTTTGGAAACCAAATTATAATCACCAATATCGCCTTTGACAAAAACATAATTGGGATTATTGGCTACAGATTTCAAATTCTCCAAATTGCCGGCATAAGTCAACAGATCCAGATTGATAACTTTATAGTCCTGATATTTTTTCAAAATATAGTGGATAAAATTGGAACCAATAAATCCAGCGCCACCGGTAATTAATAAATTCACCCCGTTAGAAATTTTAGTAATTTGCATAACAATAATTAATCTTTTTATCTCCCGCTAGATTTCGTGAATTTCTAACGGGGTTCATATTAATTAATTTTAATTTTTTTTAAAACTTCCTTGGCTTCATCGCCAACATAACTGCGCTGTGGCCACATTCTTATACCATCATCTCTGTGGCGTGGCACAACATGAAAATGCAAATGAGCAATAATCTGGCCAGCCACCTCATCATTGTTTTCACAAACATTATAGCTTTCCGCTGGCAAATTTTCTTTTAGAGATTTACCCACTTTTTTTACCACCACCATGAGCTGAGCCAGCATCTCTTCGCTAGCTTCTTCTATATTTTTCACGTGTGTTTTGGGAAATACCAGAGTATGCCCGAGATTGGTTGGCTTAATATCCAAAACAGCCAAAACATTATCATCTTCATAGACTTTACTACTTGGTATTTTACCACTAATAATCTCACAAAAGATGCAATTGTCCATATTGTTATATTATTTATTCTTAATCTCAAATAATCTAAAATTATGCCAAATTTCCTGCGGTTCCGTCAATATGAGATTTAACTTGTAAATTTCCTGACGATCGAGTGCTAATTGATCGTCGGCTTTGTTGGTATAATAATAAATCGGCGCCTGGCCCGCGATCTTGGCAATTCGCGGCCACAGTAGCGGATTATTTTGCGGCACCACAATGCGATAATAAGGAAAAAATATCTTATCTTCCCTATCAGTGATAATGATAGCTTGCTCCGGCGCAATTCTCTTAAGAGCCACAAACTGCGCATAATAATTTTGTAGATTCTGGCGACTGGCAATCAAGCCGTCATTGGCGGCAAAAAAAGCTAGTTGTAGTGAAGACGCTATTAAAGTAATAACTAAAATATAATTGCCAAAACCGCTTTTCCTATCAATCTTGGCAAACATCTGATTGATAGCCAGAACCACTGCCGGTAAAATCCAAATGTAGAGCGGCATAAAATATCGCACATAAGAAATACTAATTGTGTTGAGTTCTTTAACTAGTGGATCCGCCAAATTCCAACTACCATAATATAATAATATAAAAATAAAAATTATAGGCGTAAGGAGTAAATACTGGCGCCAGACTTTGGGCAAGCTTTTACTTCGCCAAATCATGATAAAACCTAAAACCGCTAGGACAAAGTGTAAGACAATAATTTTTACAAAATATTTATAAAAGTTTTTTAAAATTAAGGTAAAATCAAAACCAAACGGGGCAAAAATTAATTTAAAAAATCCCCCTAAAGTAAAGCCTGCCCCTCGGTCAAATTCTGTAGCCACAGCACCGGACTGCAAATCTGAATATCCCAAAGTAAAAAAGTTACCGTAAGTTAATTTATTTAAGACTAAAAACAAAATAAATATTGCAACAAAAACGCTGCCCCCTCCTAATATGTGACGGCGATTAATTTTATTTTTATTAAAATAAAAAATCAAAACGCTTACTATCGCCAGCCAGATTAACTCAGTTGGCCTAACTACTATAGCTAGTGATAAGAGCAGGCAACCCAAAAGCCAACGCCAATGATATCTGTCGTACTCTTTGTGCCAATGTTGGGTTATCATGAGCCAACCCCAGAGCACTAAAAATATAAAAAGTATCGTCGGCAACATGACTTCGTTGGCAAAAAATACCCAAGGCGCTAGAGACAAAAATAATAATGAGACTATTAAGGACAAATCCAAATCCTTAAAAATATAATTGACTAAACGATAAATTATACAACCGCTTAGAGCCGCTAAAATTGGCGTTACAAACAAAATGCCAACAGCCCCAAAAATTTTAAAAAATATCCCAAAAATAAGAATCGCCGGCAAAAAAGTCATGGGTACCAAATTGCCATTAAAAACATTGATGCTTCGGGTATGCAGAAGATTTTGGCTGAGAGAGTTGAGCGGCTCGGGCCAATAAAAATGACCGGCTTTAGCAAAAACTTGCGCAAAAAAATAATTGGCATTGGCATCCGGCCAATTAAAAATCAGATGTTTAAATTCTAACCACTGAGGCAGCCACAAAGATATAATAGTATAACAATAAAGCAGGCTGGAAATAATAGCCGCCACAATAACCAATAAATTATATTTTTTTTCTTTAGTCATTAGTATCTTCACCAATAATCTTCAAAACATGATTAATATAATTATCTAAATTATAAGCTGCCACAGAGCGCCGGCAATTATCGGCCATAGGCCCGATTTTATCTTTCTCTTTATATAAGCCCTTTATTTTATTTTTTAAAATACCAAAATCTCCGGCTGGAAAAATCCAACCATTTATCCCCTCTCTGATTAGTTCCGCTGTACCGCCAATGTCAGCCGCCAAAACTGGCAAACCCAGGCTGAGTGACTCATAAATAACTGTGGGTGAGTTCTCATAACATAAGGACGGCACTACTACTATGTCCATTTGTGGCAAAATCTTGCCTAGTTCATGGTGCGGCAACCAGCCATAAAAAATTATGCGTTTGTCTTCACTAGCCAAATGCTCGGCGCGAAATAACTCCGGACCAGCCCCGACAATATGCAACCTTATTTTCGGTTCAGCAATTTGCTTAAAATTTTTAATAAGCTCTAAAACACCCTTGGCCCGATGAACCTGCCCTAAATAAATCAATTCTAAATTATCGGTTGACTGTTTGGCAACGCTCGCTAGCCCCTTGATAGGATTGGGCATTACAAACTTTTTGGACTTATGGAAAAATTTGTCACGGCTATAAAAATCCAGCAAAAACTTGGATGGAGAAATTACTATTTCTGGTGAACCCATCAAAAAGCGCATTATTTTGACGTAACCAATAGCCCGAAAAAATCTATGTTGCCAAGCTTTTTCTTGACCTAAAACAATCAGGCCTGATGGGCTGCTAAGCTGAATATCATGGAGCGTATGAATGTGCCTTATTTTTAATCTCTTAATTAAAAGAGGTATGAGAAATCCTATACCCATCAAATTGTGGGTAATCACTACATCAGGTTTTTCTTTAAGTAAAATACTTTTTATTTTCCAATAAGAAAAAACATTAAAAATATCAAACAAATGCCAGAACAAGCGGACGAAACTAGGAAATTTGAAATCATCCAAATAATAATAAAGATTGACTGGATTAAAACGAATAACTTCCACTTCGCCCACTTCATCGCGAGTGCTGGTCCACAAGCCCGTGCGCCAGACCATCTGGCCGTGCACATGAAGATTAGCCGGCCGCGTGCTGATAACAAAAACATGTTGCCAAGCTTTTTTTAGGCCTTCAGCTTCCATGGCCGCAATGAGCTCAGCTCCGCCGCGCACAAAGGGTGGGTATAGGTTGGAAATAATACAAATTTTCATGCCGAACAAAAATAATTACTTAATACTTCGTAATAGATTGTCTAACTTATAGCTGACCTTATCCCAAGTGTATTTGTCCAATATTTTCTGCCGGCCAGCTTCACCATAAGCCTTGGCTACTCGCGGATTCCTGATTAGATAATCAACCATCTTAGTCAAATTATCAACACTACCCGGCTTAACCAGTAAGCCACTTACTTTTTTTTCTACCACTGAGCGCACGCCGGGCAAATCCGAAGCAATCACCGGTAAGCTTGAAGCCATAGCTTCCAAAGACACAATGCCAAAAGCCTCTGACTTATCAACTGACGGCAAGACCAGCATGTCGCCAACGCTATAAAACTTGGGCAATTGGTTGTCAGGCACAAAACCGACAAAAATTATTTTTTTACCCAAACCCAGACTTTCCACCAGACTCTTATAGCTATCCGCCAAATCACCATCACCAATAATCAGCACTCGCCAATCATCGCGGTCAGCCAAAGGCCGCATAGCCTGAATCAAAACATTGACTCCTTTAAAATAGTGGGCCCTGTCCAGTGCTCCTACAAACAAAATCACATTTTTTCTATAAAGGTCATAACGTTCGACAAGCTCCTTGTCCCGATAACGTGGTTTAAATAAAAGATGATTAACCCCAAAAGGAATCTCTACAAATTTTTCTGGTTCATCCTCTAGCCTCTCTCTCAAAGCTGAATTTTTGGCATAATCCCAAGAACTCACGATAATTTTATCGGCTCTATCCAAAATTCTGGGCATCACATGGCTCTTATGCCATTCAAAAAACTTTGCCAGTAAGCCCTGACCAAAAACATCCATATGGTAGGTAACTACCAATTTCAAATCTTTAACTTTGTCCAGAAAATAAATAACTTCTGAACCGCCAAAAAAAGGATAATGCAAATGAATCAAATCATAAGACGGCAATTTATAAAACAGCTGCGGCAAAATGCCAGCATTGCCATACCTAAACCACGGTTGCAGACGCTCCACCCGAAAAGGATATTCATCGGCATAAAGAAGCCCCTTACGCTGTTGCGGCGTAAATACTGTCACCTCATGTCCCAAGGTAGCCAAACCCCAGGCATTATAATAAGCCACATTGGCCATGCCAGCTTTGTAAGGTGGAAATGTTGCTGTTACTTCGGCTATCTTCATCCTGTTAAAAATTTACCAAAAAATAAATAATTTAATTATCTGCCAATACAAATTAAAAAACACATTGGCACATTTTAATAACGGCGACTCTAGTGGCTGAAACAAAATGAGCCCTGTAAACTGACCAACTACTTGGCGATCACTTCTCACTCTTTTAATCTGTATATCTTTTCTTTTGGCCATGAGTGTTCGCCACCCACTTCTGGAAAACAAAAATTTATAAGACTTCAATTTATCAAGCAAACGATGATTAGCGATGGCAAAAAATAATTGCCCTAATTCCATAATCAACCAAGCTGGAAAAATCAAAATCAATGTGCCTATTTTATAATTTTTGGAGATAGTCCACAAACGATTTCTTTCAAACCAATACCACTGTTTAATACCGCGCGAAAATTCATATTTATGGTAAAGCACGCTCTCCGGAATTAGATAATTATCATAACCGAGAAGACTCAGAGACCAACCCAAATCCAAATCTTCCAAATACATAAACATACTCTCATCAAATAAATAACCTCTTTTAGCTAAGACCTCCATTGACAACCAAACACCAGCGCCCGAAGCGTAATTTATCTTGGCAATTTTATGATTATGATTATCTGTTTCTCCCAAACCAGTGCTATAGCCAAAACCCAAAAAATGTATGGCATTGCCCAAGGTATTTATCTTAGTTTTGTCTGGCCAGAGATTGAGCTGGGGTTGTAAGCTAACCAGTCTATTTTGCTTAGAAAAATTATAAAGAGGCTCCAACCAACCCGGGCTTATGACTGTGTCTTGATTGAGTAAAAAAATAAAATCGGCACCCTGATTTTTAGCATACTGGTAGCCGATATTATTGGCCCCTACAAAACCAAAATTTTCTTTATTTTTTATTATTTTAACTGTAGGATAATTTTTTTCCAAATCATCAACTGTCTTATCATTGGAATCATTGTCCACTACCAAAATCTCCAAATCAAAATCTTGATATTTTTCTTGGGTCAAAAGTGGCATTAAATCAGGCCAATACTTTTGACCATTATAAGCAGCAATTATAATGATAATTTTATCTCTTTTTGACATTTTTGATGGCATCCTCTCTAACTAACTTAGTAATTTCTGCTTCAATTTTGTTTAAGCGGACAAAAACTCTGAACAACAAATAAATAATTACCAGAACGGCCAAATAGACTACCAGATCAGCGCCCCGACCAATGCCTAGAATATTGGCTAGATACGAAGTAATCTCCGGTTGCCAAAAAACTAATAATACCATCAGCCAGATAATAGCCCAAACCACAAAACTAAGCAGGGACAACTTATTGCTCTGTTTTTGTCCAAATAATTTGAGTAGGCTAAAAATTACAAAAATAGTAATGAGAATCTGTAAGTAAATCATTTGCTTAGCTTAGATAATAATAAATCTTTTAAAATTTTCCAGCCACCTGATACGCCCTGCCCAAATTCATGATACAACACAGTGATGGGCACTTCTTTTATTTTTAATTTAAAAGCTACTGCCTTGGCCATAATCTCACTGCAATGAGCCTTGCCGTCTTGCTCAATGGTTATTTGACGAGCTGCTAAACTAGTCATAGCCCTAAAACCGCTCTGCGGGTCAGTCAAATTTACTTTTAAAAATATGCGATTAAAAATCCGAGCCAAAGGAAAAATCACAAATTCTTTGAAACGCGGCAATTGCGATTTTTTACTTAAGAAACGTGAACCAAAGACAATATCATAATTTTCTTCAATAATAGGCCGAAGCACGTCTTTGATTTCTTCCGCCAAAAACTGGCCATCAGCATCAAAATGCACAATAATATCCGCACCCTGGCTCAGGGCATAAGCATTGCCGGTCTGAAGGGCTGCTCCCTGATCACGATTGACTTTATGGCTTAGCAAATCCACATAAAATTTTTGAACTATCTGGACAGTATCATCAGTTGAGGCATCATCAACCACTACTACCCGATAAGGTAGGTTGGCTAGTCGGCTCAAAACAGCCCCGATTTTCTGGGCTTCATTGTAAGCGGGAATAACTACAAAAATTGTCATTTTTTATCTCTAAACCACTTATAAGTTAAGGCTAGTCCTGTGGCTAAATCATAATTTGGCTGCCAAGCTAATTTAGTTTTGGCTAAACTGGCGTCCAAAGAGCTACGTCTGACTTCCCCCCATACTGCTTCACGATTTTTAATTTGCAAATCTTGACCACTTATTTTTTTTATCTTAGCTATTAAATCTAAGAGTGCCGTCTCTATGCCTGTACCAATATTGTATACACCACTAATGTCTCCCAAAGCCTTGATTAAAGCCTGTACAGCATCATCAACATAGAGATAATCTCTAGTCTGTTTGCCATCACCATTGATGTTAAGGGTTTCGCCTTTGAGGGCTTGATCCAAAAAAATAGCGATCACACCAGCTTCGCCTTGCGGATCTTGGCGCGGCCCATAGATATTGGCCAAGCGTAAGGCTGTCCAAGCTAATTTATCTTCTGACAAAATTGACAGATATTTTTCAAAGGTCAACTTGTTTAAAATATAAGGCGATAAAGCTTGCTCAGGAGCTGATTCGGGTGTAGGTAAAATTTTGCTATCACCATAAATTCCGCCACTAGACACAAAAATAAATTTTTTTACTTTTGAGTTCAAGGCCGCTTTTAACAAATTGAGCGCACCTAAGACATTGATAGAGGCGTCCAAGCGTGGATCAGCCAAAGATGTACGCACATTTTTTTGTGCCGCCAAGTGATAGATAATCTCCGGAGAAAAATCACTAACGACATTGGCTAGAGCTTCATCTCTGATATCTAGTTGCTTAAACTTGGCTCGTGAATTGACATATTCTTGTTTGCCAGTACTCAAGTCATCAATAACAAAAACTTGATGCCCTAAAGCCACCAAAGCATCTACTAAATTGGAACCGATAAATCCGGCACCGCCAGTTACTAATATCTTCATATTCTTAATCTTTAAAACTACTGCTTCTCATTTATCATGGGACGATTTAGAAAAGCTGAGGCTTTATAATAATCAATCGCCTCTTTGAGGCCCTCTTCTATCGGCACCAGTGGCAACCAATTCAACTCATCTTTAGCTTTATCAATATTAGGTATAGCCGGCTGCATGGTATATTCATATTTTTTAGAATATACAATCTTGGAGCTAGAGCCAGTCAAACTTATTACTTTCTCCGCTACTTCGCGTAAAGTATAAGATTGTTCATTGCCTAAGTTGACTGGATCGCTAACCTCCGATGCCATAAGGGCTATCAGGCCCTCAACAATATCTTTGACGTAGCAAAAACTCAAAACCGAAGATTCATCGCCAGCTACAACTACATCTTCATTGTCAACTGCTTCATGAATATAATCAGGAATCTGGCGGCCACTCTGCCTTAGCATACGCGGTCCATAAGTGCTAAAAATTCTAGCAATACTAGTATTGAGCTTATAGACATCCCTATAAGTCATGACCAATGTTTCTGCAAATCTTTTACCTTCATTGTAGCAAGCTCGCGGTCCCAAGAAGTCTAATAAGCCATAATAAACTTCTTTAACCGGTGCACCATCGTCTGGTGGTTGGCCATAGACAGCTGAAGAAGAAGTGAGTAGATAGCGAGCCTTATACTGACGAGCTAGCTCCAAGCTACGTACTACTCCCACTGAGTTGGCTACAGCGGTCTGAACAGGAAATTTAGTGAAATCTTTGGGGGCAGTGGGGCAAGCTAAATTATATATTTCTTGAAACCCCTGAACTTCTACTTTAAACTTCTTCAGTCCAGGTGTAGTGGCATAATCAATTTCTTCAGAAATATCCTGCCTAATAAACTCAAAATTGGGATACTCTAGAAGCGAGCGAATATTTTCTACATCACTAGAAACAAAATTATCCACACAAACTACATTGTCTCCTCTCTTAACCAACTCTTCACAAAGATGAGAACCGATAAATCCAGCGCCACCCAAGATCAAAATGTTTTTGTTTTCAATATAAACTTTTGGCATATGTTTTTTAATTATATTTACCTAATAAATCGTTTAATCTTATAATAAATAATTGCAATAAAGTTTGGGGATAGGTATACCATTTTACAGTGGAATCAAAATTGTTTACCCAAGCCACCGCTAATTCTTTAATCCTAAAATTATTTTTCCTAGCCAGCCAAATAAGCTCAAAGTCAAAAGCAAATCCAGAAATAGTCAATTGCGAAAATAATGGCTGAACTTCACGTCGGAACAACTTAAAGCCACACTGAGTATCATGAATTTTAGGAGCAATGAGCAAACGACTAAGCAAATTACCGGCTTTGCCTAAGACAATCTTCAAAATATTTTGTTTTACTTTTACTTTTGAACTGGGTAAAGCGCGCGAAGCGATTAATAAATCACAATCCTCTTTGTATTTCAAAAAATTATCTAACTCTACAATGCGCGTAGAATTGTCAGCGTCCATAAACAAAATCCAATCGCCACTAGCGCTCCTAACTCCCTTGGCCACAGTATAGCCTTTGCCGTGATTTTTTAAATTACGCAAAACTTGGACATCAGGCAAGGAACTTATAATTTTCAAAGTACTGTCAGTAGAATAATCGTCAACAATAATTATCTCAAAACTGTCAAAATTATTTTTCAAAAATTCTCGAACTTCTTTGACTGTAGAAGAAATTACTCTGGCTTCATTATAAGCGGGTATGACTACACTTATCTGCATAAATTTAACGAGCTAAAATATCAAAATAATAACCATTCTTATCCTGGCTAGAGCGCACATAAAAACTGTCTTTTTCTAAACCTTGGCTATCATAAACTTTGAGTAAAGCCGCTGAACTCTTGCTTGGTAAAGTAATAATCTCCGGCAAGCCGTCACCAGATATATCCTTAGCTACTATCTTGATGCCACTCTTCAAATACTGATTATATGCCAAAAACTCACTCTTCAGCTTGCCTTTTATATTAAACATCTTTATTTGTGGGGCACTGCTTTTGGCTGGCACTGTGACAATCTCATTCCAAGCGTCGTTATTAACATCGCCGACCGCAATATTGACTCCCTGTCTCAAAGTGCTGGCATAAGCTAAAAATTTACCCTTAAGTAAAGCATTGTTATCAAAGACTTTTATTTCCGGTTCATGGGCGCTAGCTGGAGCTGTAACTATCTCATCTTTATCATCATTATTGACATCGCCTAGAGCAACATTGACGCCACCGGTAAACTTAGCATCATAAGCAAAAAATTCTGATATGACTTTGCCGCTCTTATCAAAAACTCTGATGTGCGGGCCACCACTAGAGGCTGGTGCAGTGACTATTTCCGAGATACCGTCACCATCAACATCGCCGACAGCAACATTGACACCACCTCTAAATTTTTCACCATAAGCTAAAAAGGTACTTTCTAAATTACCCTTTTGGTTTAAGATCATAACTTCTGGAGCCAGACCTCTTTCTGCTGCCAAGACAATCTTGATAGCACCACTCTCATAATCTTTGGCCAGGTTCAAAGCGGCTCCAATGTCAATCAACCCACTACCCAAATCAACATAATTATTAGGATTAACGTCACGCACACTCTGGGCAGTACTCTTGATTATGTTGTAGATATCAAAAGGCCTCAACTCTGGAAAATTCATCTTTATTAAAGCAGCCGTGGCGGAGACAATAGGAGTAGCTACCGAAGTGCCATTCCAACCACCTTGATAATAAGCGGTAAATTCCGGCATAGAGGGCTCATAAAAAACTGTAGAATAAATATTTGCTCCTGGAGCAGATATATCAATACATTTTTTGCCATAATTGGAAAATACAGCCAGTTTCCGCTCTTGGTCAACAGCCGCTACTCCCAAAACTTCATTGACGCTGGTAATATCACAAACTGGATAGCGAGGGTTATTGTCCAAACTAATACCTTCTTTTTTTTCATTACCAGAAGCGGCTACCAGCATTACGCCATGATGATAAGCATTAGTAATTGCTTTTTGTAAATTCTGATCATAAAAATCTCCCACTAAGCTCAAATTGATAACATCAGCCCCATTTTCTACAGCATAATCAATGGCTTGCGAAAGAACCAAAGTATTACCAGAACCTTTGGCGTTTAATATCTTAAGTGGCATGATCTTGACTTGTGGCGCTATACCAACTATACCCTGACTATTGACGCTAGCCGCAATAATACCAGCCACTACTGTACCATGATTGACAGCCGTATAGTCGTAATCTTTGTCCAAATCTGGTTCTGGGATATTATCACTAGATACAAAATCCCAACCGTGAACATCATCAATATAGCTATTATTATCATTATCAATACCATCTCCCGGCGTTTCTCCAGGATTAGTCCATATATTTTCTACCAAATCAGGATGATCCAAGTCAACGCCAGAGTCTAAAACAGCTACTATTACCTGTTTATTGACAAAAATATCATTGGACCAGCTAGGCGTCAGGTTAATTAACCCAAAATATTTTTGATAAACAATACCAGGATCAGTGGGAATATAATCCTGGCCAAAGGCTTGAGCTGGGCTAGCCTGACTAGCCATTAAAGCTGTAACAATACTTAAAAAAGTGATTTTTTTAGCAAATTTCACGCTAATTTTTCCTTAATGATTTTACTAAATTATAACAGAAACGGCCAGCAAAAACAAGAAAAACTCCTCTAAAACGAAGATGTTTAGGGAGATTGGCACTTAAACGCCTAAAAGTGAGGTTATTTTGGAAAAATATTCCTATTTATGGTCTAACATGCGATGAAGTAAATTCAAATAATAGGTTTCTCCACCGGCTTTTGTTTTGTATTCCAAATATTTTTTAGCTAGTTCTGGATTGGTCTCGGCAATCTCAGCCACCATAAAACCAGCTACTTTCCACCAATCATCAGATACTAAAGATGATGTCTCTACGCGAAGTTGATTGTCAAAATTTCTAATATCGTCCTCGGCTAAACCAAAATTACTCAAAAGACCGATAATTTCTGACCAACGCGCCGGCGCTCGCCTTCGAATACGATCCACCCAGCGTTCA
>JAHFJB010000083.1 GCA_023246135.1 Candidatus Parcubacteria bacterium | reverse complement strand
GTTATTATATGAAAGATGGAGTAGCTGCCTATCAAATAATGCGCAATTTGAGCTTAGGGGCAACTAGTGAAAATTTAAACAAAATTCCTCAAGAACAACAATAGTATCCTAACCCCGCCCCGTCCTGCGAATGCAGGACGGGGCGGGGTTTTTTATATTATCAATATTTGGTATAATATAGGTAGATTAAAGATACGCCCATGCTTTTCAAAAAAAATAAGTATTCCAAAAATGAGGCCACCGGCCTTGAGTACCAGGAGTCCACTGAAATTTGGGTAGCTGACTTTGGCTCTCATGAGCTAGAAGAAGAATTGCGCCGTGAAGTTTTAAAGCTAAAGCCCAAGGGAGAGGCTGGCTTTAGTTGGGTTTTTGTCTCGGTAGTTTTGTTGATTTTTATAGTGGTGACGGAGTTGCTGCTAAGGCAACTAGGGTTAAAAATGTATTGGTCGGAAACAAATATTTTTTGGGCAACATGGATATGGCGCCTGGTAGTGGTAGTCGCTTGGCTAGTTTTAGCTAGATTGCAGTGGCTCCTAAGTCCAGAAAAAATGTTTGTTACTACCATTATTTCTTTTTTGGCAGCCATTATTATTTCTGGGGTAGTCAAAATCATTTATGTGCATTCGGTTTGGGCCTGGCTCAACCTACTAGTAGAGCCGATTTGGATGCTGATATTTATTGGCCTTTTAGGCACTTTAATTATAAAATTTTCTAATAAAAGAAAGTTAATTAAAAATTGAAAATAAAAATATGGAAGAAAAAAACATGAGTGACAAGAAGGACATTGAGGAGAACAAAACAGTAGCGGCGTTAAGCTATGTTTGGATTTTGTGTTTAGTGCCATTATTTTTGAAAAAAAATTCAAAATTTTGTCATTTCCACGCCAAGCAAGGTTTGCTCTTGTTTATTATAGAGATAGTAGGCATGGTAATTTTCCCCATACCCTTCTTGGGTTGGGTTTTGTTTATCTTGGTAGTTATTTTATCTATCTTGGGCGTAAAAGCTGCTTTGGCGGGAAACTATTGGGAAATGCCAATCTTGGGTAAATATGTTGATAAACTAAACTTATAATTTTTTTGTGTAGTTTAACTTGGGAATTTTTAAAAGCTGACTCATAGTCGGAGGGTATATTTGATATTAATTGTTTGCAGAGTTATGAAAAAGAAAAAATACATTTTGTGGTTTAAAGAAATCGGCATCAAAGATGTGCCCTTGGTTGGTGGTAAAAACGCTTCTTTGGGCGAGATGTACAGCAAACTCACTATAAAGGGCGTGCCAGTGCCAAATGGCTTTGCTGTCACGGCTCAAGCTTATGATTATTTTGTTACTACTACTGGTGTCAAAAAGGAAATAAAAGATATACTCAAAGGTCTGGACACTGGCAACATGAAAAATTTGCAAAAGCGCGGTGAAGCTGTGCGCCAAGCAATACTAAAAGCAGAGTTTCCCCAAGATCTTAAAGAACAAATAATATTGGCTTATCAAAAGCTATCTAAGGAGTATAGAACCAAGGCTGTAGACGTGGCGGTGCGGTCTTCGGCCACCGCTGAAGATTTGCCCGATGCTTCTTTTGCTGGTCAGCAAGAGTCATATTTAAATGTTGAAGGACAGGCCGAAATCTTGGATTATTGCCGGCGCTGTATGGCCTCGCTTTTTACTGATAGAGCTATTTCTTATCGGGTGGATAAAGGCTTTGATCACTTTGCTATTGGGTTGTCCATTACTATACAAAAAATGATCCGCTCAGATAAAGCCGCTTCAGGCGTGATGTTTTCCATTGACACTGAGTCGGGCTTTAGAAATGCAGTGCTTATCAATGCTATCTACGGTTTGGGAGACTATATTGTCCAAGGCGTGGTTAATCCTGATGAATATTATGTTTTTAAGCCCACTCTACTCAAAGGTTTTCAGCCAATCATCAGCCGAAGTTTGGGGCAAAAGAAAAAGAAACTGATTTATGATAGCAAGAGCAAGACTAATCTTAAGGGTGTGATAGTGCCCAAGGTTGCTCAAAACAAGTTTGCTCTAACTGACAAAGAGGTCTCACAATTGGCTAGGTGGGCAGTGATTATTGAAAATCATTATAAAAAATCAATGGATATGGAGTGGGCAAAAGATGGCATCACGGGGAAACTTTTTATTGTTCAGGCTCGTCCGGAAACAGTGCGTTCGCGTGATGACGCCAACATGTTGACTGAATATATAATGAGCCATCGCGGACAGGTGATAGTCACTGGTGCTTCAGTAGGCAACATGATTGGCCAGGGCCCAGCTCACATAATCAAGGACGTCAAAGGCATTAGTCAGTTTAAGGAAGGGCAAGTGCTAGTGACAGAAATGACGGATCCTGATTGGGAGCCAATTATGAAAAAAGCCGCGGCTATCGTCACCAATTCTGGTGGCCGGACCTGTCATGCCGCTATTATTTCCCGTGAATTAGGTATACCCTGTATTGTTGGCACCAAAATTGGCACGGAAAAAATAACCAATGGCCAAGCTGTGACTGTCAGTTGCGCTGAAGGTGAGCAAGGCTTTGTCTATAATGGTTTGGTGAAATATACTGTCAAGAAGACCAATCTTAAAACAGTCAAATTACCAAAAACTAAAATAATGATGAACATCGGCAATCCAGAAATGGCCATGCTCCAGAGTTTTATACCAAATGAGGGCGTGGGTTTGGCCCGGGAGGAATTCATCATTTCCAATTATATCAGAGTTCATCCTTTGGCACTTCTCAATTTTGCTAAAGTAAAGGATAAGGCCGCTCGGCGCACTATTTTGCAGCTGACCTCGGCTTATAAAAATAAAAAACAATTTTTTGTGGACAAATTAGCCGAAGGTGTGGCTCGGATTGCGGCTAGTTTTTATCCCAAAGATGTGATTGTCCGTTTGTCAGATTTTAAATCTAATGAATATGCCAATCTTATTGGTGGGCGACAGTTTGAACCAGTTGAATCTAATCCGATGTTGGGTTGGCGCGGTGCTTCACGTTATTATGACCCACAGTATTTGCCGGCCTTTGAGCTAGAGTGTCAGGCTCTGGTGAAAGTGAGAGAAAAAATGGGTCTAAAAAATCTCAAAGTTATGGTGCCATTTTGTCGGACTATTGAAGAGGGCAAAAAAGTCTTAACTATTTTGGCTAAGAATGGACTCAAGCGTGGTGTCGGTGGGCTGGAAGTTTATGTTATGTGCGAGATCCCAGCTAATGTAATTTTGGCTGAAGAATTTTGTAAAATTTTTGATGGTTTCTCCATTGGTTCCAATGATTTGACTCAGCTTACTTTGGGTGTAGACCGTGATTCATCACTGGTAGCTGGTGTCTATGATGAGCGCAATGCGGCTGTCAAAGCACTAGTAAGTCAGGTTATCAAAGTAGCTCGTAAGAATAAAAGAAAAATTGGTTTTTGCGGCCAAGCTCCGTCTGATTTCCCAGATTTTGCGCAGTTTTTGGTGAAAGAGGGCATTGATTCTATATCACTC
>JAHFJB010000082.1 GCA_023246135.1 Candidatus Parcubacteria bacterium | reverse complement strand
GTTTAGGTCGGCGCATTTATTTTATTATTAAAGACTCACTGGTCATAAGCTGTGGCTTGGGTATACCCAAAATATCCAAAATAGTCGGAGCAATGTTGGCCAGCTGACCGGTCTCTTTTAATTTATATCTATCTTTATTGCTAACAATAATAAAAGGCACAGGATTGACCGAATGTTCAGTGTTTATCTCATTGGTTTTTATATCAATCATTTCTTCAATATTGCCATGATCAGCCGTTACAATGACCGTGCCTTTCTTGGCCAAAACTTCTTTGATAAGCAAGCCTAGATTTTTATCAACAATCTCTACTGCCTTGATGCCGGCTTCTAGATTGCCAGTATGCCCCACCATGTCCGGACTGGCAAAGTTGACAGTGACAAAATCAAAATTACGCTCTTTTATTTCCTTAATAACACGATGAGCTGTTTCCCGTGTGCTCATCTCTGGTAACTGATCATAAGAAGGCACATTTTTGGAAGGAATTTCTACCCGAATTTCTCCGACCACAATATGGTCATAGCCACCATTAAAAAAGTATGTAACATGAGCAAACTTTTCAGTTTCAGCAATATAGAGCTGGCGCAAACCTCCCAAAGCCATCACTAAGGTATCCATCAAATCAATACCTGGATAAGCAGTCAGCACTCCTTCAAGATCCGGACCAAAATCAGTCAAGGCGACAAAGGACAAATCTTTCAAAACTTTGGACCGAGTAAAAGATCCGTCTTTGCGCTTTTCAAAATCTTTTTGCACAAAAGCTTTGGTCAATTGACGGGCGCGATCAGACCGCAAATTGAAAAATACTACGGAGTCACCATCTTTGATAGTAGCTAAAGGCTGGCCGTCTTTGGTAATAACTGTCGGCACGATAAATTCATCGCTTTCTCCACGGTTATAGGCCTGATTGACAGCTTCAATTGGGCTATCAGCCAATTGGCCTTGTCCCAAGACCAAGGCATTGTAAGCTTTTTCTGTCCTGTCCCAAGCCCGCTTCCTGTCCATAGCATAAAAGCGTCCCATAATAGTAGCAATCTTAACACGAGGGTTATTAAATATCGTGTTGAACTGCCCCAAGATCTTAAGAGCTGAATATGGTGGACTATCTCGGCCATCAGTAAAAAGATGAATATATATTTTCTGCTTAGTCTTAGCCATAAAAAAACTAATCAGTGATAATAAGTGGTCATTGTCCGAATGAGGGCTGGAGATATCAGACAATAAACCCATCAGATGAATGTCTGAATTGTGCTTGTCAGCATGACCAGCGGCTTGTAAAAAAGCTGGATTTTTGAAAAAGGTGCCGTTGTTGATACTCTTGGAAATAATCACCGCATCCTGCTCAACCAAGCGGCCCGCCCCAATATTCATATGTCCAGCTTCAGAATTACCAGGTTGATCCAAAGGCAAGCCCACAAAACGAGATGAAGCTTCAATTTTTATATTCGGATAATTTTTGTATAAATCATCCATCACCGGCGTTTTGGCTTGAAAAATGGCGTTACCTTTTTTCTCGTCCCACAGACCCCAACCATCTAATATAACCAAAACTAAGGGCGTATTAACTTTTATATTTGACATAACAATTTAGGTTAATTGCTTTTCAATGTTTAATAAACGATTGTATTTGGCAATTCTCTCACCGCGGGCAGTAGAGCCGGTCTTGATATAATCAGCATCCACGGCTACAGACAAATCAGCAATGGTAGTATCTATAGTCTCGCCACTGCGGTGTGAAACAATGACTTTGTAATCGTGTTCCCGAGCCAAACGGATAGCCTCAAAAGTCTCAGTCAAAGTGCCAATCTGATTGGGCTTTATCAAAATACTATTGGCCACACCCAAGTCAATGCCTTTTTTAAGACGCGTAGTGTTGGTAACAAATAAGTCATCGCCAATAAGCAACACCTGATTACCTTTGACAAAATCATCACGGGTGAAATCACGCCAATTATCCCAATCTTCCTGATCCAAAGGATCTTCCAGCAAGCGAAGCGGATAAATTTCCATCAAATGAAGATAAAAATCGATCAGTTCATCAGCACTATATTTTTTGTTTTCTAATTTTAGTTCATAATAATCCTTAGCATCATTATAAAACTCCGAAGCGCCGGCATCTATGCCCAAACTGATATCTTCCGTCGGTTCATAGCCAGCACTCTCAATAGCCTGCATAATCAGCTCGAAAACTTGGTGATGTGATTCAACTTCTGGCGAATAACCGCCTTCATTGCCCAAATCTGTATCCAAACCAATTGCCTGCATTAGATCCCCCAGTTTATGGAATATTTCACTGGACTGGCGTAATTTTTCCGCAAAAGTATCAGCTTTGTGCGGCACTATCCAGAATTCCTGCAAATTGATATTAGTATTACCGTGAGCTCCGCCATTTATCACATTGACGACTGGCGTCGGTAAATGCCAATGCTTTATCTTAGGGTCATAAAGTTGGCGCAGATATTGATAAAGCTGCAGATTATTGGAACGAGCGCCAGCTTGAGCCGCCGCCAAAGACACCGCCAAAATAGCATTGGCCCCTAACTTACTTTTATTTTTAGTACCGTCAAGCTTAATCATCAACTTGTCTATTTTGGTTTGTTCAGTGACTGACAGACCGACTAATTCTTTGTTGATGAAAGTGTTGATGTTGCTGACCGCCTTGAGCACGCCTTTGCCACCATAGCGAGTGGCATCGCCGTCTCGGAGTTCATGAGCTTCAAAGCGGCCGGTAGAGGCGCCAGAAGGCACTGAAGCTGTAGCACTAACACCGCTAGACAGCTCAATGGTAGCTTCAATAGTGGGATTACCACGAGAATCAAGAATCTCCAAAGCTGTGATTTTTTTTATCTTATCAGGCATAGACGTAAAATTACTTAACCTTTAATCTCTCCAATGATGGCAAGCGGCTGCCTTCCAAAAATGTCAACATGGCTCCACCGCCAGTAGATATAAAATCAAATTTTTTATCTAATTTTAGTTGTTGAGCCAACTCCACTGTTTCGCCACCGCCAATAATCACTTTGGCCTTGGACCGAGCCAAGGCTTGCATGACAGCGCGCGAGCCGTGAACAAATTTTTTGTTCTCAAAATAGCCAAAGGGCCCATTCCAAACTACCAGCTTAGCCCCAGATAAAATCTTCGCATAGCCTTTGACGGTCTGAGGCCCAATATCCAAAATCATGTATTTTTTTGGCACTTTATCTATAGTTACCACTTTAGCCGTCTTGGCTCCCAAACTCAAAGCAATCACAATATCTTGTGGCAAATGGACTTTTTTGTTTAACAATCCCTTGGCTACACCTAGATACTCCTCATCAATAAGCGAGCGTCCCACTTCATGGCCAGCAGCCCGTAGCAAGGTATTGGCCAAGGCTCCTCCCACCAAAACACTATCAGCCTTGACAGTGAATTTTTTTATTAACTTTATTTTGCTAGATATCTTAGCGCCACCAAAAATTACTACCAGTCCCCTCTTGGCAGTCAT
>JAHFJB010000081.1:2000-3522 GCA_023246135.1 Candidatus Parcubacteria bacterium | reverse complement strand
TAGCGGCCCGGTCTAGCCATCTAAATATACCCACTGGCACAAATGCCAAAAAAACTTATACTAGTTTCGAAGGCAAATTGCGCGTTATCCCCTTAGGCGGCTGCGAAGAAGTCGGCCGCAATATGACTGTCTTTGAATATGGAGACGATATTGTCATTGTTGATATGGGACTCCAATGGCCAGAAGAAGATATGCCCGGTATTGATTATATTATTCCCAATGTTGCTTATCTAAAAGGCAAAGAAAAGAATATCCGCGGCATAATTATTACTCACGGCCACTATGACCATATCGGTGCTATCCCTCACTTAGTCCCAGTCTTGGGCAACCCCACTATCTATGGAACACCTCTGACCTTGGGTATTATTGCCAAGCGTCAAGAAGATTTCAAAGACAAAAATCCCTTGCGCCTCAAATCTATTACGAGTGACACTAAACTGCAATTAGGCAAATTTAAAGCCAGCTTTTTCGGAGTCAGCCATAATATACCTGGTTCACTTGGCGTAGTCTTAGAAAGCCCAGTGGGACGCATAGTCCACACCGGCGACTTTAAGATTGACCCCAAGTCTTCTGGCGATGCTCCGGCTGAAGTAGAAAAAATAAAAGCTTATGGTAGACAAGGAATTCTAGCTCTAATGGCTGACAGCACTAACGCTCCTGAACCGGGTCACCAATTGACTGAAGGTGATATTCAAACCAATTTGGATGATATTATCAAAGGAGCCCCAGCTAGAGTTATAATCGGCACTTTTTCCTCCCTACTAGGCCGCATACAGCAGATCGTCTGGTCTGCCGAAAAGCTAGGCAAAAAAGTAGTAATCGAAGGATTCTCCATGAAACGTAATGTTGAATTAGCTCAACAATTGGGTTATATGAAAGTCAAAAAAGGCACTATCATAGATCTCAAAGATATGCGCCAATATCCTGATAACAAAATAATTATCATGTGCACTGGCGCCCAAGGCGAAGACAATGCCGTACTCATGCGCATTGCCAATAATGAACATCGGGTACTCAAGGTAGAAAAAGGCGACACCATTGTATTTTCTTCATCAGTCGTACCTGGTAATGAACGCTCTGTCCAACGCCTCAAAGATAATCTTTACCGCAAAGGCGCAGAGGTAGTACACTACAAAATGATGGATGTTCATGCTGGTGGCCATGCTAAACAAGAAGATCTCTTGGAAATGATTAGGATGATGCGACCAAAATATCACATACCAGTCTATGGCAATCACTCCTTCTTGAAAATACACGGCAAAGTAGCTGTCAAAGCCGGTATACCAGAAAATCGAGTACTCATCCCTGACAATGGACAAATTATAGAATTTGATAAAAATGGTTTGGGAAAACTACTCAAAGAAAAAGCTCCATCGGAATATGTATTTGTGGACGGCCTAGGCGTGGGCGATGTTTCCAATATTGTCCTGCGCGACCGGCAAATGATGGCCGCCGATGGTATAATTGTCATCATTGCTACTATCTCTTCTAAAAACGGCATGTTGGTGCACTCACCGGACAT
>JAHFJB010000081.1:0-1990 GCA_023246135.1 Candidatus Parcubacteria bacterium | reverse complement strand
CCGCGGCTTCATCTATATGCGCGAACAAAAAGAAATGGTAGAAGAAATTCGCACCAAAGTAAAAAATATTGTAAACGAACACAATAAAACCCATTCGGAAATAAACGATACTTATATCAAAGAAACTTTAAGAAATGACTTGGGTCAATTCATCTTCAAAAAAACTCAGCGCCGACCTATGGTCTTACCGGTAGTGATAGCTGTGTAAATAATGATTTTGCCCGCCCGCCCTGCGAAAGCAGTGGCGGGCGGGCTTTTTGTTGACCGCTACCCCCAATTTCGCTACAATATCTATATAATTTAAATTTATGAAGAAGCTTATTTCCGGCATTCAGCCGACTGGACGCCTGCACTTAGGTAATTATTTGGGAGCTATTAAAAACTGGGTAGATTTGCAAGATAAATACGACTGCTCTTTTTTTATTGCTGACTTGCATTCCTTAACTATCAAAATATCACCGGAGGAACTAGCCAAACAAAGCCGAGAAATAGCTATTGACCTTCTGGCCTTAGGTGTTGATCCCAAAAAATCCCTACTCTTTAAGCAATCTGAAGTCACGGGCCACACTGAACTCGCTTGGATCTTTAATTGTCTAGTACCAATATCTGAACTAGAACGTATGACCCAGTTCAAAGATAAATCATTGCGCCAGCCAGATAACGTCAACGCTGGACTACTTACTTACCCGGCTCTACAAGCCGCCGATATCCTACTCTACCAAGCTGAATATGTGCCTGTCGGCGAAGATCAAATCCAACACCTAGAGCTCTCCAGAATTATTGCCAAAAAATTTAATAATCGCTACAAAAACTTTTTTCCTGAAGTGCGCCCTGTGCTCTCACCTGCTCCTCGGCTAATGTCTCTCTCTGACCCTAAGAAAAAAATGAGCAAATCTTTAGGTGAAGCTAGTTATATTGCTATTCGCGATGATGCCAACACTGTGGCCAAAAAAATAAAAAAAGCAGTCACTGACAAGCAAGGCGTCAATAACCTTTTGAGTTTATATTCATATTTCGGTGATAAAGATAAACTACAAACCATGCAAGCTGATTATCAGGCTGGCAAGTTGTTAAATGTCGATCTCAAAGAAGAGTTAACCAAGATAATTCTGGAATTCTTAAATCCAGTACAAAAAAGAGTCCAAGAATTAGAAAAAAATCCCAGCAAGGTAGATAAAATCCTAGCCGATGGTGCTAAAAAAGCTCAAAAAACCGCTACAAAAAATATAGAAGACATCAAAAAAATCATTGGCTTAAAATAACCCCTCAACAGGGTTATATCCATGATGTCACTAAAGAGCCGTCGAACTATTGACTAAACCTCTACATTATACTAGGGTATATTAATGATCAAATAATTTTTAGCCTAAAATTAATCAATTTATATATAAAAAACAGGCTTTTAAATAATTAAATCGTAAAACTATGCGAAAAAACCTTAATAAAGGAATGGCTGTATTTATGGCAATAGGGGTTATTGCTTTAAATTTTGGCCTAATTGGCAATGTTTTGGCTGATGAGTTAGAAAATTCTGACCAAGCTCTAGCTATGCCAATAAAAGACCGAGGAATAAGTAATCCTCAACCTATAGAAACCCCGGTAACTGTTGATCAAAACCTTGGCAGTGGTCCATCAAATGTTGATAAAATTACCATTTGCCATTTTCCTAGCAGCAATCCAACGACTATGGAAATTAGTCATAGTGCTTTAGCTGGCCACTTGGGACATGGTGACACTTTGGGCGCTTGCACAGGATCAATTAATTTTTGTACTGCCCAGCTCCAAAATGTTAAGAATTACCAAAACGTCAAAGCCAATATCTTAACCGGCAGCTACGATCCAGCCTTTGACCTAAATGGTGATGGCTCTATCAATTTGACTGATGTGACAATTGCCACCAATGCTCGACCATCAGCTGATATTAATGGCGATGGTATAGTCAACTTAATTGACGTAGTATTAGCTGTCCAGTGTCACGAGAATCCAATAG
>JAHFJB010000080.1 GCA_023246135.1 Candidatus Parcubacteria bacterium | reverse complement strand
CCAACAAAAAGACGTTGATCAAATTGATAATGCTCCAGAAGAGCGCGAGCGCGGTATTACTATTGCCACTGCTCACGTGGAGTATGAGACTGAAAAGAGACACTATGCTCACGTTGATTGCCCAGGCCATGCTGACTATGTCAAAAACATGATCACTGGTGCAGCTCAGATGGACGGTGCAATACTAGTGGTATCAGCCGCTGATGGCCCAATGCCTCAGACCAGAGAACACATTATTTTGGCTAGGCAGGTAGGCGTGCCTTATATTGTGGTATTTTTGAACAAGATGGATCAAGTTGATGATCCAGAGTTAGTGGATTTGGTTGAGGAAGAAATCAGAGATTTACTCAAGAAATATGAGTTTCCTGGTGACCAGACTCCTATTATCCGCGGTACAGCTTTGAAAGCTTTGGAAAATCCAAACGGTGATGAGTCTAAACCTATTATGGAACTCTTAAAAGCTTTGGATGAATATATCCCAGAGCCAAAGCGTGATACTGAAAAACCATTTTTGATGCCAGTTGAAGATATCTTTTCAATCGAAGGTCGCGGTACAGTTGTGACTGGTCGTATTGAAAGAGGCATCATCAAATTGAGTGAAGAAGTAGAAATTGTCGGTTTGAAACCAACTATGAAGACAGTTGTGACTGGTATTGAGATGTTCAACAAGCAGTTGGACGAAGGTCGCGCTGGTGATAATGCTGGTATACTCTTACGTGGCACTAAGAAAGATGAAGTAATGCGTGGTCAAGTACTAGCCAAAACAGGCAGTATTACTCCACACACTGAATTTGAAGCCAAGGCTTATATCTTGAGCAAAGATGAAGGTGGTCGTCATACTCCATTTTTCAAGGGCTATAAACCACAGTTTTATATCCGTACTACTGATGTGACTGGTGAAGTTATTTTACCAGAAGGTACTGAGATGGTTATGCCTGGCGATACTATCAATTTGGTTATCAAGTTGATTGCCCCAGTGGCCTTGGAACAAGAATCCAAGTTTGCTATCCGTGAGGGTGGCCGCACAGTGGGTGCTGGTGTTGTGACCAAAATTATTAAGTAAACATTTTTCCCACTCCCGCTTGAGGCGGGAGTGGGATTAATAGTATTTTTATAAGCAATTTAACAACTACATTGAAATTCCATGCAAGCTAAAGACGTTAAAGAGGAAGTACAGTCAAGGATTAGGATCAAGATTAGAGCCTATGATCACAAGATCATTGATCAGTCCACCAAGACTATCATTGAGACGGTTGATCGTACTGGCGCTAAGGTGATTGGGCCGATTCCCTTACCAACGGAGAAAAAGAAATTTACCGTACTCCGGTCTACTTTTGTGCACAAGGATGCTCGCGATCAATACGAGATGCGAATTCACAAACGTGTCTTAGATATTATCAATCCGACACCACAGACTGTTGACGCTCTGCAGAATTTGAATCTGCCGGCCGGCGTGGATTTAGAAATTAAGATGTAAAAAAATATTTTATTTGATAGTGTAACCCTGATAAGCAGGCAGTGCCTAAAAGATAAAATGTTTTAGAAGGACAAAAATCGTTTAGTAATTAATTATTAAGAGGAAGCATTGCTAGATTGTCTAGTGATCACGATTTTGTCCTGAAAATATTTTTTTGAGAATAAAATCGTGATTTTTTAATAAGTTTTTAAGAATATGGCCAAGTTTATTTTAGGAAAAAAACTGAACATGACCCAAAAGTTCTTGCCTGATGGCAAAGTGGTACCAGTGACCGCTGTCGAGGCTGGTCCTTGTACTATTGTACAGCTCAAAGGTGAGAAGGATGGCTACCAAGCTGTCCAGGTGGGTTTTGGTCAGCGCAAAAAGATAGATAAACCTCTGGCAGGGCATTTGAAGGGTCTGCCTAATTTTCGTTATCTTAGAGAGTTTCGGGTAGATAATACGAGTGGTCTGGAAAGAGGCAAAGTTTTTGATGTTACCAGTTTTAAGGTTGGTGATATTTTACAGGTGACAGCTACCTCCAAAGGTAAGGGCTTTCAGGGTGTAGTCAAACGCCATCATTTTCATGGCTCACCTAAGACTCATGGTCACAAAGACCAGTTGCGCATGCCTGGATCTATTGGTTCCACTGACCCGGCTAGAGTTTTTAAGGGTACGCGTATGGCTGGCCGTATGGGCGGCGATACTGTGACTGTCAAAAATTTGGAATTGATTGAAATTGATGTTGATAAGAATTTGCTATACGTCAAGGGAGCAGTGCCTGGTGCTAGAAATGCTTTTGTAAGAATTTTGACTAGCGGTGATATAGTTTTGATGGATAAAGTTGCGACCAAAGCCGAGACTAAAGCAGTTGAAGCCAAAGTAGAAGCTCCAGTTGAACCAGAGACAAAAGACGTAGAACCAAAAGTTGAAGTAGTGGCCGCTCCAGCCGAGGCTGAAGTCAAAGCCGAGCCAAAGGTTGAAGAAAAACAATCATAACGCATGTATAAAAATATGGCAGATATTAAGATAAAATTATACGATTTGTCAGGGCATAGCGCAGGTGAAACTGTGCTTGATTCGGCTGTTTTTGGCGTCAAAGTCAAACCAGAGGTGGTTCAGCAAGTAGTTGTTGCCCAGCAAAAGAATTCCCGCGAAGTTATTGCCCATACCAAAGGCAGAGCCGAAGTGCGTGGTGGTGGCCGTAAACCTTGGAAACAAAAAGGTACTGGTCGGGCCCGCCATGGTTCCATACGTTCACCTTTGTGGGTTGGTGGCGGTGTGACTTTTGGTCCAACTTCCGACCGTAATTTTGCTGTGAAGATAAACAAAAAAATCAAGCAGCAAGCTTTGACTATGGTCTTAAGTGATAAGGTAGCCAACGATCGCCTAGTCGCTTTGCTTGATTACAATTTTCCAGAGGCTAAGACCAAACTACTCAAAAAATCTTTGGATCTTTTGCCAGGCAAAAATAAATCAACTTTGATTGTAACGGCTAGTGCTAAAGATTCCATTGTCTTGGCGGCTAAGAATTTACCCAAGGTCATGACTATTAATTATGGCAGTCTAAATGTAGTGGATTTATTAAATTATGATTATTTAGTTATTAGCCAAGATTTACTTAAGAAAGTAAGCGAGCATTATTCATAAAGCTATGAGTATATTTAACAAGAAAAAAACTACTGAAGCCAAAGCTGAGGTCAAGCCAGCTGTTAAGGAAGCTAAGGCAACTAAGGCCGTGGCTAAACTAGCAACTACTGAAGTCAAAGCAATAAAGAAGTCAGATAAGAAAAAGCAGGCTATTCATGCTTATCGTGTTTTGCTCAAACCAGTTATTTCAGAAAAAGCTACCATTGGCGCTTCACTCAATAAGTATACTTTTGAAGTTACTTTGGCCGCTAATAAAGTAGAAGTGAAAAAGGCTATTGAAGAAGTATACAATGTAGTGCCTAAGAGTGTGGCTATTGTCAATCAGAGTGGCAAAGATGTCCGTTTTGGTAAGCATAGCGGTACTACCAAGCGAGTTAAGAAAGCTATTATTACTTTGAAGAAGGGTGATAGTATTAAGTTGTATGAAGGCATTTAATAAATAA
>JAHFJB010000079.1 GCA_023246135.1 Candidatus Parcubacteria bacterium | reverse complement strand
GGGCGAATTTGTAGAACTTGATTGCTCTATAGATAATAATTTAGAAAGGAGATTAATAAACTTTGGTTACGTCTACGATGCTGATTGGTCTTTACTAAATGATTATGTAAATTTTATAGAAGACAGTTATTTAATAAGTAAAAGTGATTTAGTGGATAATTTAGATTATTACATAAATAAAAAAATAGGTTTAAAGAGTAGATTTAAATTTTTTGTTTCTAATATTTGTTTAGATTATTTGAGAAATTGTAATCAGGAAGAATTAAAAGAGGGTAGGGTCAACAAAAAATATTTTTTTGATTGGTTAAAAAAATATAATTTTATTTATTATATATTTTTTTTGATTATAACTTTAATTAAAAAATGAACAGTTTTGCAATATCTTGTTTGGTAACTGCTATATTGACCATTATATTAGCGTTTTTAGTTTTAGGGCATAGAGGTAGAACTAATAGGCTATGGTTTTTAACAAGCCTAGCCATTTTTTTATGGACTATAGGATTATTTGGTAGTGTAGTTTCTCCGAATCCGAAACTAGCATTTTTTTCCCAAAGAATTTTATATATAGGGACGATCTTATTGCCAGTTTTCTTTTTCCATTATATTGCATATTTAACAGATCTTTATAAGACAAACAGGCATAAGATAAATATTGTTTATGTATTTACATTCATTTTTTTAATAAGTAGTTTTACAAAATTATTTCTTGAGGATATTGGTGCTAGAAATAGTTTTGATTATTGGCCTGTTGAGACTGGGCCAATATATCCTCTGTTTTTAGTATTTTTTATTATCGTATGGTTTTATAGTTTATTAATATTATATAAAACTACAAAGATTAGAGGCGGATATGAGAAGAAAAGATTGCAATATATGCTTTATGCATCCCTAATAGGGGTGATAGGAGGATCTACAAATTTTTTGTTGGATTTTAATTTAAATTTTTATCCAGTTGGCAATTTTTTTGTATCATTGTACGCCATATTTATGGCATACGCCATTATAAAATACCGCCTCATGAATATCCGCTTGATATTGACCCGTAGTATTCTTTATGGTGTCCTTGTCGGTGCGGTAGCTAGTTTTTTTTCCCTGTCAGTCTTAGTGGTTGGCGAAACGCTCGGTGGCAACACTCGGACAAGCAAAATTATTACTTATATTATCACTTCTCTTATAGTAGTTATAGCCCTTGATCCGGTTAAGCGTACTTGGGCCAAAATCACCGATAGTATTTTTTATAAAGACAAGATTGATTATCAGGCCGTGTTGAGAGAAGCCGGTGATGTTGTGGCCAGAGAAATAGATTTGGAAAAATTATTGCAGGGCTTGGCTGATCTCTTGGTAGCCAAACTAAAAATAAAAGGTATTGCTGTTTTAGTGTCCGCTAATGATATATTTAAATTGGTGGCTGGCACGGGTAAAAATAAAAAAATATCAGTTTCCAATGAATTTATCAATTATCTTAAGGAATATCCGCAATTGATAATTATTGAAGAAGCTATTCGTCAGCAGGAGAACTTAGGTATTGGTTCAGCAGATTTGTTTGGTCGTTTTGTCAACGAAGCTGAAGTACTCAAAACTGAGTTAGTGATTCCCGTGTCCGAACAAAAAAAATTAACAGCCATATTTTTGCTGGGGGGTAAGAATTCCGGTGATTTGTATAGTAGTGATGAAGTCAATTTTTTCCGCTTACTCATTCCTCAGGTCGCCATGGCTATTGAAAAGTCTAAGCTCTATGAAGAAGTTGAGCGATTTAATATTGAACTACAAGCCAAAGTTGAAGAAAAAACCAAGAGTTTGCAAGAGGTTAATTTGAGCTTGGAAGAGCGCAATAAATTTTTGACTACTGTCCAAGTGGTGACCAATATGGTTTCACGCACTCTAGATCTCAAAAAAGTTAACCAAATGATTGCGGATTGTATTGCCAGTGAATTGGGTTATGTTGGCGGAATATTGAGTTTTGTCCATCAAAGTAGCAATACTTTGCGGGTTGGCGCTATTACTAATAATGAGAAGACTAGGCCAGTTATCCAGCTCTTGCCCATAGAGCCCAGAGATTATGAAACAATTTTGGAGGTGGGCTATAATCTAGGTGCTCAGACAGTCTTGGATGGCAAGATAAATTTTTCTGAGCGCATGTCTGATTTCCTATCACCGCCAGTCGATAAAGCGGTTATTGATAAAATTCAGGCTATGCTAGGCGTAAAAACAGCTGTGGGTGTACCAATATTTTCTGAGGCCAAGATAATCGGTATTATTCATTTTTTACTGCCGGTAGCCAGAGACAGGATTTCCTCTATGGATATTGAGATTATGACTGCTTTGACCAATCAAGTTGGCATAGTATCCCGTAACATCAAGCTGTATGAGACCCTACAAGGTGCCAATCGCGAACTCCAAGATGCTAATTTGCGCTTGCGTGAACTGGATAAGGCCAAGTCAGAATTTTTGTCTATTGCTTCTCATCAATTGCGTACGCCGATTTCGGCTATCAAGGGTTATTTATCCATGATTATTGATGGTGATTTCGGGCCAATACCAAAAAGTATTGATACTGTGGTTAAGAATCTTTTTGAGAGCGCTTCACGCTTGGCTCGGCTTATCAACATATTTTTGAATGTTTCTCGGATTGAGTCTGGCCGCTTAAAGTTGGAAAAGAAGCCATTGCAAATCAATGAATTGATTGATAGTGTAATTACCGAACTCATCAATCAAGCCAAACAAAAAAATGTCCTATTAGAGTATAAGAAAGCCAAGAAAGCGCCGCCTTTGATTTTGGCTGATAGCGACAAGCTACGCGAAGTTATACTAAACCTCATTGATAATGCTATCAAGTATACGCCCCAAGGTCATATTGATGTTAAAGTAAAAATAGAGGATAAAAATCTTAAGTTTATAGTAGAGGATACCGGCATTGGCATTGATAGCGAAGAAGTCAAGACTTTGTTTAGAAAGTTTGTGCGTGGTAGCGGTGTCGCTCAGATTCATACTGGCGGCTCGGGCTTGGGATTGTTTATTGCCCAAAAGATCATCAAAGAACATGGTGGTGAAGTCTGGGCTGAAAGCGACGGCAAGGGCAAGGGCAGCCGTTTTCAATTTGTCTTGCCAGTTTATGATGGCCAGGAAGTGCCGGTTTACAAAGAAACGGATAATCAAGTTAAAAAATAACGGGGTTTACAAAAGACTGGGGCTTTACTATAATACAGGGGTTATATTAATTAAACTAAGTATTTATGGACAGGAAAAAAACATTGAAATTAGCCCTTATTTTTTTAATTATTATTGGACTCGCTGGTGCGGCTTATGGGTCTTATTGGTTGTATCAAAAGTATCAAACCAAGCGAGTAGTTGATAACAAGGCTGGATTAGTGGCTAGGATGACTAGCTTTGATGTTAAGGACAAAACTATTGATCAAGGCACTATTGATCGGTATTATGAAGCTTTTAACAAAAACAAGGATTTTTTCTTAAGTCATCAAGATAATTTGGAGGCCTTTCAGACATTAGTTAATATGGGTCTTTTCAAGCAATTAGTAGGTGATTATTCTGGTGCTGAAGAAGTTTGGCTTT